>JBJOLO010000620.1:0-6542 GCA_046045565.1 Planctomycetota bacterium
CGCGACCCGTATGCAGACTAGATCCTGCTTCCCGGCAGTCGTTTGCGAAGGTTTCTGTTCTATCAATCCAGCTTCCAGCCGTCTTCCAGCCATCTTCCCTGTAGGCCACCGTCGACCGGAATACCGACTCTTCGCTACCTTCCCACGACGTACTCCTTCTGGAGTTTCCTATATTTTGCAGAGGGGGTGAGATAGGTTGTGAGCCGGAAAACCCCGGTTCGGGGGCGAAATAAGCGGAAACGGTTGGGTAGACGGTTCCTTGTTAACGGATGCTAACGTCAAAAAAACGACGGAAATCCAGAACGAGCAACTGTTTTCTTGCAAAAGCCAATTGCTCGAATTATTCTAGCGACTGGAATCTCATCTGTAGAGATGCTCTCTGCGCCGACGACATTTACGGCACGGGGGCACCCGACGAGGCACGATTGCTGAGGGACTAGGTTGTCGAATTCGGTACCGCGACGGCCAAAACCCCTTATTCCAGGAGCTATTCCAGGAGCATTGACGATGATCATTCGCGTAGGTTTCACACGCTTGGCCGTGGTCGCCCTGCTGGCAGCCAGCCTGCTTTTCCAACCGGTCATGCTACAGGCCGGGCACTTCGGGTTCCGCGGTGGCGCGGTCGGCGGTATTTCCGTGAATGCCGAAGGCGTGGTTCGTCAGGCGGAGGTCGCCGCTCAGAATCAACTCCGCGACTTGATCGAAAAAGAACTGAAAAAGACGCCGGGCGACATGAATCATCCGGTGCAGATGCGATTTATCTCGCTGAAGGGATTGAACGCCGCCATTGCACAGGCTCGAGCCGAAAACCTCGGTCAGATTCCCGATGAAATCAAGTACCTCGGCGGATTGACTCGTATTCAGTACGTGCTCGCCTACCCAGAGCAAAATGACATTGTCATCGGCGGTCCCGCCGAAGGCTGGAAGCATGATGGAAAAGCGAACGTCGTCGGTGTGACATCGGGCCGGCCCATGATTCAGCTCGACGATCTCTTGGTCGCATTTCGCTGTGTCCATCGAGCTCGGGAAGAGGGCATCACCTGCTCGATCGATCCGACTCAGGAAGGTTTGCAGAAGTACCACAAGGTCCAGTCCGCCGTCGGTGGGCAGTTCTCGGAGCAGGCCGTGAAGTCCCTGCAAGAAGCGATTGGATCGTTCGATATCACGGTGAAGGGCGTGCCGGAAAACAGCCACTTCGCTCGCGTGCTCGTCGCTGCCGATTACCACATGAAGCGGATTGCGATGAAGCTCGATCCGTCGCCGGTGAACAAGCTGCCCAGCTACATGGACATGATCAAGAACGGAACACGCGTTACGAATGCGATGCCTCGCTGGTGGCTGGCTTGCAACTACGATCCGCTTTTGAAGAGCGAAGACGGATTGACCTGGGAGATTCGCGGTCAAGGCGTCAAGTGCTTAACCGAGGATGACATTGTGAATGCCGATGGAACGATCAAGCACAGCGGGAAGTCGGGTGCCATGGCTCAGAAGTGGGCTGACATGATGACGACCCAGTACGATGCGTTATCGGGGAAGAATCTGGTGTTCGGCGAATTGCGAAACATCATGGACCTTTGCGTCGTGGCTGCCCTGATTGAAAAGGAAGGGTTGTCGCAGAAGGTAGGCCTCAGCATTCCGCTGCTGACTGATCCGGCGAGCGAACTGACGACCTTGAACTGGCCGGTGCCTCGCAAGGTTTCGGCTCAGGTGAGCTTGGTCAAGGCCAGCGCCGGCGTGCTGATGACGACGTCGGGCGGAGTGCAGGTTGATTCATGGTTGGTCGCCAGCAACGCTCAGGTGAATGCCGCAGTCGATTCGATCCGCGAAAAGGCGGGTGAGAACAGTGGCAAGACCTGGTGGTGGCAATAGTCGCTACGCGGCCTTCGTTTTCTTTGTGAAAGCCGCGAGCGATCGGAAACGATCCTTGCTAGAGAGAATCAAGCGGGCGCCGATCTTTTCGGTGCCCGCTTTCGTTTTAGCTAGAGTTCTTCGCATCCCTGGGGCATAGCAGATCCCCGTCGTTTTCGCGGGACTGTGCCGGCTTAGGGGCAGCAGGCCCGGAAATCGTACGCGTGAGCCCCGTCTCTTTCGCATCGCCAGGGCTATTTCGCGTCGCGTAAGTAGTCCTTGAGACGGGCGATCTCCCACGAAAAGTTTCCGGAGAGAATCGGGAATCGGCACCATGTTTTCGGATCGAGATTTTCATCATCGAGATGAAACGACGGCGCGTAGCGTTCCCGTTTCCATTGATTCCGCGACCACAGCAGGAAGAAACGCTCGATCCAGGCACCCAGTTGTTGGCGTGAGTGCTGCGGGAAGCTTGTTTCCATCAGGATTTGGATTTCAAGCGGTGAGTGCTTATCGCGAATGGCGGCCCGCTCGACGGCATCGAGGAGGTCGTAGGGCATCAGATCGGCCTCGTCGGTCTGATGACACTCGGCGGGGCGCAATTCAGCGGTCGGCGCCAGTTGATTGACGGCCGCCAGTTCCGGTACGGGGCCACATCCCGAGGGGCCCTCGAGTTGCATCCAGCGCAGCCAATGCCGCAGAAAGTGTTTGTCGATGCCTGCAATGGGGGCCAGTCCCCCGCACGTGTCGCCATCCATGGTGGCATAGCCGACCGCCGCTTCGGAGCGATTGCTGGTGGAAAGCAGTAGGGCGTTGCGCAGGTTCGTTAGCATCCAGACACCGGGTGCACGAGCGCGGGCCTGAATGTTCTGCAGGGCCAGGTCGTCGTGCTCCCAGGTGAGTACTCGTTGGAGGCTGCCCGCCACCATGGCCGTATAACCTTGCACCATCGGTTCGACATCAAATTGCAGCATTTCCGCGCCGATCCCGCGGGCAACGGCACTGGCTGCATTGAGCGTGGTAGCGGAGCTATAACGGGTCGACTGATAGACGCAGGCGATGGCCTGCTTGAGGAGGTCCTCCAGTCGATAATCGGTCGGCAGAGCAAAGTAACTCAGTTTTCTGCGCAGGGCCTCGGGGCCCAATTCCTGATGGGCCATGCGAAAGGCGAGTGCGGAGAGGGTCGCGACGGCGGCCGAGTCGGCACCTCCGCTTAGCGACACGACGAAGCCGCGAGAGCGACTCTTGCGCAGGTAATCGAACAGGGCCAGCGCTTCAGCGCGGGTAAATTCCTCTTCCTTAATACTGGGACTCGACTCCCACGCCACAGTCTTGACGGTGGTCGCCTCCGGACGAATGGAGGGAAAATTAAAGTCGACCTCGACAACGGCGACGCTTTGGCGACGCATCTCCGGTTGAAAGCTGCCGGTCTTGACGCGGTTCATGCGAGTTGCGTCGATATCGACGGTGGCAGCGGTCAGACGGTAGTCGGCGAAGGAGAATCTCGCGCCCATCGCCACGAGCTTTCCGCCCGACGCGATCATGGCTCCGCCGTCATAGATCGCGCGTCCGGCCTCATTTCCCAATAAGTTGGCATACACGTACGTGACTGCGAACGTTCGTGAACCTTCGAGTACGAACCGCTCGCGAATCGACTGTTTACCAAACGCGAAATGACTCGCACTCGGGTTCAGGATTACATCGGCGCCATTGGCGGCTAAGTCGGCACCGGGGCGTGATGCAACCCACGCATCCTCGCAGATTTCAAATCCGATACGCACCCCGCCGCAATCAAACAGCAGATCGCCCAACGGGTAGGTTACGCCGTCGATCTCGATCTCCGTGCGTACGTCATTCGGCCACGGTTTAAACCAACGTGGCTCGTAGTGAATTCCCTCGCCTGCCAGATTCTGCTTGCCGACAAACCCCAGGATCTTTTGATTGCCAATCAAGCATGCGGTGTTGAATAGACCGCCACGATAGAGCAGCGGCAGGCCGACCGACACCAAAATGCCGCTGGTCTCGGGGACAATCGACGCAAGGAACTCCAGCGCTGTTCGCTGGACACTGAGTGACTGAAAGGCATCTTCGCAGCCGTAACCGGTAATGCACAGTTCGGGGAGGCACAAGATCGAAACGCCCTCGGACCGGGCCTGCCGGATGGCGGCCAGAATCGTATCGCGATTCGACTCCCAGGATAGGGGCGTTTGGTTCAGGACGGCGGCAGCGACTTTGACAAGCTTCATGCGAACTGGTATCGGCAAACGGGTTAGGAGACCGGGTGACGGGATCGGTTCGTCTTCGTCATGCAGCATTTTCTTTAAGGCGGGCCGTGGGATGATCCCGACGTCGCTGCCGATTGTGGCGGTCGGCGGGGTCCGAGGGAAGCGGGGGGAGGCAGGGAATCGGCCGGTGGGTACTGCATCGCAGGCTCCTGGGTCTGCCAGACTATTCGAAGGATGCGTATTTAGGGTGTAAACTTGCTAGACCGCCGCTGTGTGCTGCTGCGCGCAGGGCGGGTCGGTCGTTTTCCCGCGAATGAGCCCCGATGGCCACTGCCACCGACTCCGAAATCCTGACGCTTCCCGAACTCCGCGAGATCATTCGCTCGGTGGAACCGGCTGCCATTCTGGTTGAACCGCGGATCCTGCGGCGTGTAATCAAGCAGGATCGCAAGCTGGCGGGCTTGGCGTTATTCGTACCTCACCGTAAAGCATACGTGATTCAGCGCGAGCGGTTGCTGGTTATTGCGAGCCGAAGCGAGCTGAATGTTTCGAATGAAACAGAATTGCCGAACAAGCTGATTCTGCTGGCGGAGCCGAGCGACGACGAGTCGCTGGAGTTATTGCCGCGGAGCGAGGCGCTTTACATCTATTGGCGCTTGCTATTTCATGCCCGCGTGCATCTGTCGGTGGAGCAACTCACCGCCCATGGCCAACTCGGCCCGGAAGCGATCTTCGAACGCTTGCGCACGATCGGGCTCACGGAATTTGAAGAAATACGAAGTGTCCTGCATCGCGACGCGATGTTGTTAGCCCCTGACGACGACGCGGAAACCTATGCGGAGTTTCTGGCGGAGTATCTGGAGTATCGTTCCTTTTCCGAGTCAGACCTGCCGTTGTATTTTCCGGCGATTCGCGACTGGGATTCGATCGACAGAATGGCGCGTCGCGATGTAGACGCGGATGCGATCTACGAGGCGACACGATTGCCCGGCGCACCGCCCGTGATTGATCGGTTACGCGAACAGCAACCGGACTCTGCGCGAATCGAATCGGAGCCGGAGCGTTCGAACCTGCTGCAGCCCTCACCGCCGCAGTATTGGAAATTGCAGGCACGAGCCGAACGCGTCAGCGCGGTTGGCAATGTCGTCAAGGCGGCGATCTATCGTACGCGGGCCGCCCGCCGCGCTCTGCCCGATCGCGCAGCGGAATCCAAAGCGGCGGCACAGGCCGAGTTAACTCGCTTGGCCGAACGGCTTCAAAGTGTGTTGCAATCGCAGCATTTGGAAGCCACAAAATGGGTCGAAGCACTTGAGCCGATGCTCAATCCGGCCTCCCGCGGGCTTTGGTCGAACGAAGCCAGGTTTCTGTACGACCTGCAAAAGGTCTGTATCGAGCATGAGCGAGGTGTGTATTCGATTGATTTGATCAACTACTGCCTTTCGCGTGGTGCGCAGCCCCTGCGTCGGCCATTGCCGCTCTTGCGCGAGGTGCTAATCACGAAACACCTGCGAACCGCCAGCCGACGACTCGCCACCGCTCGCATCTCCGCTGCCGCACGTGAACGGGTCAGCGAATTGCTGGAAGAGGCGGTGGAGCGCATCGAGCAGCAATTGCGATCACGGATCCGCCCCTTGATCGCCTCCACGCTTGATGACGTCGGCCTGTTCGCGAGCAACGTGCCCGAGCGGGTTGCGCGGCGGAAGTTGGTCGAAGAATTGCTCGACAGCATCGTCGATCACGGCTTCATCACGATGGGGCAGTTTCGCGACGCGATCTCGAAGAATAACCTGAAGTTGCCCGATATTTCGGGTGCCGCTGAATTGTTGCGAGGCGATCAACTGTTACGCGCCGATCGCTTGCTTGCCAAACGGCTGGACGGCGTCTATCGGCCCGGCGCCATCTACTTGCGCGTCCCGCAATTGCTAAGTTCCCTGGCGTTTGGAACCAGCAATGGGCGAATCGTGACCAGTTTTCTGATTCTGCCCTACGGCGGTGCCTTTCTTATTCTGGAATTTGCCAAGTACTTGCTTCATTCGTTGGGCGGAGCCGTCTCGTTGATACGGGATCCCGACGCGGATGAGCCAGCGGAAGCAGTTCGTCAAATCCCGACAGGCGAGGCTGATCCCGCTTCTGCGACCGCGACGGCCGCTGGCCGGGATGCGGGTCGCTCGGCGGGGGAGACTCGCGAAAACGACTCGAATGCGGAAACGGCTCCCGAGTCGCCACCGACAGTCCATTCGCCCGAGCTATCGAACGGTCCGGAGAATCGCCCACCAAAAGCTGACTCGCTGAAGGCAGCGGAAGGTGGGGCGGATATCGCGACGTCCGTTGCACCAACCGATCCATCGGGCGCCGCCGATCAGCCTGATTCGGTGACGGACAAGGCCGACAGGCCCGGCGCGGTTCCGGAAAAGCAAAGCGATACAGTGGCGGCTGGCCAAGAAATCGCCTCGACGCAAAGTGATGGTG
>JBJOLO010000637.1:0-3522 GCA_046045565.1 Planctomycetota bacterium
TTACGTCGCGAAGCCGCGCAAGAGCAACGCACTGATTCTGCTGGCGGACTCGTGGCGTTCCGACACCAAACTCGCGAAGGCCCTGGTGACGCATGGACTTCAAATTGAGTGCCGCCCGCCGGAGATCGCCCGCGGCAAATCCAAGTATCTGGACGAGCAACGCACCTGCCGCTGGCTGCAGTTTCGAGCCAAATCGGTCCACAACGTGGCGTTGAGTACTCAAGCAGCGCAAGCGATGCTGGATCTCGTGGGTCCCGAATTCGCAATGCTGGAACAGGATCTGGCAAAGCTGGCCCTGTTCGTGAATCCGGATCAGGAAATCCAACCGCTGTTGGTGCACGAAGTCGTGGGAGGCTGGCGTACAAAAACGGCCTGGGAACTGATCGACGCCGCACTGCTTGGCCGGGCAGGGGAAGCGCTAAAGCAACTCGACGCGTTGCTCACGTCCGGTCAGGATCCGGTCGCACTGATGGGAGCGATCCATTGGTCCTTGCGGCGTTTCGCGATGGCGTCGCGCATCATCCGGCAAACCGACAAGCAAGGCCGCGTATGCTCGGTGTCAAGCGCGCTCACGCAAGCCGGTATTCGGAGCTGGCAAGGCGCGCTTGAACAAGCCGAACGGCAACTCCTTCAACTGGGTCGTGAACGCAGTCGCAAACTTTATCGTTGGCTGCTCGAGGTCGATACCGCCCTGAAAAGCACACACTCCACTCCCGATCGAGCAAGGCTGATGCTGGAACAGCTCATCACGCGTATGTCGAACGAACTCGCGCCTCGACGTCGAACGGCCACCGCCCGCTCGTAACGGACTCGTGCGTCTATCTGACTCGTGCGTCTATCTGACTCGTGCGCCTATCTGACTCGTGCGAATTTTTAGCTCGTGCGCCAACTGACTTGGGCTCACGGCTACCTCGTGCCACCGAAAGTGACTTCCGTTGTCGGCTGGAGAATCGGTATCGTTTGCACAGCCCCGAACAACGTCAGGATCGCGGCCTTCCCTTTTTTCACCGGCCGATTGCCGGACTGCGGTCATAAACGCTCATTGGCCGTCATGAACCATCGGCCACAGGACGAATCAGTAGTATCGGCGGTCGGGATGCGGGCGATCGGTTTTGCCTGAGAATCAGGGCGAATGAGGGCGTCCGCATGCACAGGGAAGTCGCACCTGGCAGCATTCGCAGCCTTGGACGGAAAATTTGACCAAGCGCGTCGCGGATTATACGATGGTTTGTCCTTTTCGCGCAGCGAATCGTGGCAACCGCCCTAACCCGAATAGGATGCCGATTCATTCCGGTCCTGAGCGAACCATGGCGATCACTTATTTCAAGCGATTCCGGATGGAGATCGACCTTCGTGGCCGGCAGACCGTGGCTACGGAACTGCCTCCAGGCTACTCCTTATTGTCGTGGGACGAATCGCTGCTCGACCTGCACGCACAGGCGAAGTACCTGAGCTTTCGCCAAGAGATTGACGCGAATGTTTTCCCCTGCCTCGGCGACCGGGATGGCTGCCAGCGGTTGATGAATGAAATCGCCCGTCGCGAAGGGTTTCTCGAAGCCGCCACGTGGCTACTGGAATACCGCGCTGCAGGCAGTCCGCACGCAATCAGCTGCGGGACGATCCAGGGAATCGAGGATCCTTACGGGATGGGCTCCATTCAGAACATTGGCGTAATCCCATCGCATCGTGGCCGAGGATTAGGCACGATTCTGATCGAGCGGACTCTTTCCGGATTTCGCGCAGCGGGACTTGATCGTGCTTACCTGGAAGTCACGGCCCAAAACCTGGGTGCGATTCGACTCTACCAACGGCTTGGCTTTCGCAAAGCCCGCACGGTCTACAAGGCGGCGGAAATCGCCTACGCGTAGCCATTCTTCTTAGCAGCGACGAAAGGATTCCCGATGCGGATCTGCGTACATCGACTTTCCAACGGACTTGTGCTTATCGGCGAGTCGATGCCTTGGGTGGAATCCGCGGCCATGGCGATCCTGATGCAAGCAGGCTGCGCCTATGACCCGATCGGTCGAGACGGTTTGGCGGCGATGACTTGCGAGATGATGCAGCGCGGTTGCGGTGAGCGGGACAGCCGACAGTTCATCGAAGACCTGGAAATGCTCGGTGTCGACATCTCCTCCTCCGTTTCCAACGCGCACACGAGTTTCGGTGGGGCGATGCCGGCGGACAAACTACCGGATGCCCTGCAGATTCTCGCTGATCTGGTGCGCCGCCCACAACTTCCCGAGGAAGAACTGGAAGACGCGAGGCAATCTTGCCTGCAAAGTGTGCGCGCCATCGAGGACGATCTTTCCAGTAAGACAATGCAGCGGCTTGTGCGGCGTTTCTACCCCGAACCCTGGGGACGCGCGAGCCAGGGCACGCAAGCCTCCGTGGAAAGCATTGCCTATCGGGACGTCCAGAACCAGTTTCGAACGTTATTTCGCCCCAACGACACCATCCTAAGCATTGCCGGGAAAATCGATTTTGACACGGTTAAAAACGACGTGGAGCAACTGTTCGGCGATTGGAAACCGCAACAGGCACCGGCCGTGCAAGAGCAACTGGCTCCACGCGGCTACGAGCATATCGCATTTGAATCGACACAGACCCATATCGGCGTTGCCTTTGATTCCGTGCCCTTCTCACATCCCGAGTATTATCAGGCGCGAGCGGCGGTGGGCGTATTAAGCGACGGGATGAGTTCACGGCTGTTCACCGAAGTCCGGGAAAAACGAGCCCTCTGTTACACGGTGATGGCATCGTGCCATTCGATTCGCCAGCGCGGCGCCGTGATCTGCTACTCGGGAACCACAACCGAACGCGCTCAAGAGACTCTCGATGTCCTGGTCGGCGAGTTGCAACGACTTGCCGCCGGCATCACCTCCGAAGAACTGCATCGGCTCAAGGCACGACTGAAGAGTTCGCTGATTATGCAACAGGAATCGAGCTCCGCGCGAGCTCGCACCATGGCGGCCGAGTGGTACCATCTGGGGCGAACGCAAACCCTGGAGGAACTCAAAGCGATCATCGACGGATTGAATGAGCCGACCATTAACCGCTACCTCGCCGACCATCCGCCCCGGGAATTTTCCTACATCACTCTGGGAGCTCAATCCTTGACGCTGCCGACCGCTGCCTCGCCCTCCGTGGGCTGACCGGAAAAAAACTTCGCTTCTCAAACCGCCTCATCGGAAACCCCGACTGAGCGTTCGCCTGGATGGAAGCGCCGCGGTCACCGCAGCACACCTGGATCGCAACGCATACAACTCGAATGACGGATGGAGGAGAACAACGATGGAATTCCGCCGACACGTCCTACCTAACGGATTGGAGATCGTGGCCGAATGTATTCCCGACGCGTATTCCATGGGACTTGCGTTTTTCGTTCGTACGGGAGCGAGGGACGAATCGGACGAGATCTCGGGCGTAAGTCACTTTCTCGAGCACATGGCGTTCAAGGGAACACCGCGACGCAGCGCAGCCGATGTCAATCGGGAACTAGATGAAATCGGCTCGCACTCGAAT
>JBJOLO010000641.1:0-3654 GCA_046045565.1 Planctomycetota bacterium
TCGCTGTCAGTTATGTCGAACTGCGAACTGGTGCTCTGCCCTTTGCAGACGATTCCATCTCGGCCGTCTTCGATGCTCACCTGGAAGGCAGACTGAACCTTTCTCAGCTGCCCGCGGGCGAACGGGATGTGATCCGCCGCGCCACATCCGTTCACCCCAGTGACAGGTTTCCCACCACGATGGACATGGTGCGAGCCCTCCGGGAAGCGACCCAACCGAGGCGTGAAAGTGGCAAATCGACAGCTATCCTCGATGGCTCGATTACCCAATCCCGATCGGCGGTCCATGAACCCTGTGTCAGCAGTCCCCCTGTCGCTCTGCCAATCGTCGATACACCATCGATCAGTGAGCCGACGGTCAACCAGCCAATGCTCCCTGAACCAGCAGCAAATGAACCAGCAGCTGATAAACCAGTAGTAATTGAATCAACGACCCATGAGCCGGCGGTCAGTGACCTGGCGATGAAGGGACCTGCGGTCAGCGAGCAATCTGCTGTGGAGTCACCCGGCATTTCGTCGTGCGTGGTGGATCGCTCTGGGACAGTACCCAATCTGTATGACACCGAAGTGATCGCTCCACCCGTCATCGCGTTGCCGGTCATCACACCATCCGTGACGGAAACGCCGACTGCAGAGCCTTCCGTAAGCGTACCCCGGCTGATCGCGCCGCCGGTGGTCTTGCCGACGATCCTAGCGCCACCCGAAATCGTAAGTCGCGCGGAAGAACCGATCGATATCGTGACACCGATTTTGGTGCCGCTTGTCGAAGAGTCACGGCACACCCCGGCCACACAGCCATGCGATCCGAGCAACTTGCCTGCAAACACTGTCCCCTTACGCGATTGCGAATCGGTCGGTTTGCTGAGCCATACCTCACAAATCGCCGCCGCCATCGCCATCCTGGTCCTGGCCGTCTCGCCGAAACCTGATTTTGCTCGACTGCGTCAATCCTCGGATTCGACCTCCGATTCGGTCAGCCTAACGCCGTCGAAAACTACCCCGTCGTCCGACACCGCACGACCAAATGTATCCCATACCGCCCCAAAACAACTACAACCAGCATTGCATTCCCCCACACTCACCTCTTCCTCAACCAGCACCGCCACACCGAACACCGCCACACCGAACACGGCCACACAAGCACAATACGCGTCGGAAACATCGGTTTCCCCGCCTCCCAATTCCGTACGAGCTCTCGAAGCGTTTCTCCATCGGGCGATGCTGCTACTCGAGCAAACCATACCGCCTGCACTTCCTTCGGCCGCCTCCAACACGAGCAATGACGGGACGTCACAAGCGGATCCAACAGCGATCGACACCACGCCCGCAGACGAAACGGATCCAGACCCAAAATCCGAAGAGATGCCAGCGGAGGAATCGACGAAAGAAGCCGCTGCACCCGTCGTCTCGCCGATCGCAAACACGACTCCAACCGACCTGTCGCCTTCGGTGTCCGCACCACAAACGCCAGCGCAGCCGATAGCGGACTCACCGTCGCCGGCTGACGTGGCCAATTCGCAGCCCGCTCCCGGAAATCGGACGAGCCGATCGGACAACAGCGTCTTGTCGTCATCCGACGCGACTCCAAGTTCCTCCGTGAAGCCGTTGCCGCCGGAACATATCGAAAACCGCATCGGGATGAGGTTGAAGTTGATTCCCGCAGGGGAGTTTTTGATGGGCAGTGATGAATCGCCCGATCAACTCAAGGATGCCGGTATTTTTGCGGACGACAAAGTTACGAATGAATCGCCGCGACACCTGGTGAAGATCACGAAGCCGTTCTACCTGGGTGTCTACGAAGTCACGCGGAATCAGTTTGCGTCCTTCGTCGAGGACACCGGCTATCGGACCGATGCGGAGCGCAATGGCAAGGGAGCGAAAGGGTATGACCTCGTTGAGAAGAATCTGAAGTTCGACACCAAGTACCACTGGAGGAATCCAGGTTGGTTGCAAGCCAGCGATCATCCGGTGGTCAATGTGAGCTGGAACGATGCGGTGGCCTTCTGCAACTGGTTAAGTCGTACGGAAGGCAGAACCGAGTGCTATTCGATTGAGGGCACAAGAGTGGTCGAGGTATTCGGCGACGGTTATCGGCTGCCTCGGGAAGCCGAATGGGAGTATGCGTGTCGCGCGGGTACGCGTACGCGATATGCCTCCGGTGATCACCCCAACAGCCTCTTGGGATTTGGCAATGTCCGCGATGCCTCCTACGAGCGTATCGCACCCTCTGCGGACGAATCATCGCGATCGTTCTTCACGCTCGACGATCGATGGGCATTCACGAGTCGCCCCGGTGAATTCAAGCCGAATCGATGGGGCCTCCATGACATGACTGGAAATGTCATGGAATGGTGTCAGGATTGGTTCCACGAATACCCGCACGGAATCGTAACGGATCCCAAGGGACCGATGGCGGGAACCGCTCGAGCGATCCGGGGCGGAGCCTGGCGATGCGGTGGGGCAAGCTGTTTTCGCACGGCCAATCGTGAATCCAGCGAGCCGGACTTTGCGAGCTGCCTTGTCGGATTTCGGGTTGTGCTGAGCCAACCGCGCGAGTTGACCAGCCCCTGAGCACGCGAACCGATCCGCAAAATCATGGAACGCGAGCCCCTGCACACTTCGGAACTCCTTGGGAAGGCCCCGAATCGCATCTCCATACAAAACAGGCTCCCATTCCAGGCGATTTTGTAGTTTTCACGGTGAACGAGCGGTTTTCTTCCAGAATTCCACGAAAAGTTTCTGTCTCCCTGTCCGTCCCCGAGGCCCTTTGGTGATTAGTTACCCAGATCCATCTCAGGGGCCGCATTATGTTTCACCATGGTCAAGAACTGATCTCCGGCTATCGGCTGGAGAAATTGCTCGGTCGCGGCAATTGCGGCGAAGTCTGGCGCGCATCTGCCCCCGGCGGTACCTGGACTGCCCTGAAGCTCATTAATCTCGAAGCTCGAGGCGGACTGCGCGAGCTCCGAGGACTGCAGCATGTTAAAAACCTGCGGCACGGGTGCCTGCTCCCGATCCATGCAATCTGGGTGCTCGACAACGACTCTCGCGTCCTGCGTGAAGACGAACTCGACAGGCTCTGGAGCAGCACGTCACAGAATGGACACAACGTCATTGCCGATCTCGATCAGAGCGTCCCCGGCATACTCGTCGTTTCGATGATGCTGGGAGAGGGCAATCTGCTTGACCGGATGTTGGAGTGCCAGCAAGCAGGCCATGCTGGAATTCCTGTTGACGAACTCCTGGGATACATGGAGGACGCAGCGCGCGGATTGGATTTCTTGAACGCCGAGCGTCACGACTTCGGCGAAGGTCCCATCGCCATTCAGCACTGCGACATCAAGCCGCAGAATATCATGCTCGTCGGAGGCACAGCCATGATCTGCGATTTCGGGCTGGCGCGGGTTCTGTCGTCGTGTCGCGGGACGACCTTGATGCCCGGATCGCCCGCCTACATCGCTCCCGAGTGCATCTCCGGCAGACAACCGAGCTTCACCACCGACCAGTATTCGCTCGCCGTCAGTTACGTCGAATTACGCACCGGTACTCTGCCGTTCCAAAACACCTCGATCTCCGCCGTCTTCGACGCGCATCTCAAAGGTACCTTAGACCTCTCGCGACTGGAGGGACAGGAACGAGAGGTAATCCGCCGCGC
>JBJOLO010000668.1:0-3671 GCA_046045565.1 Planctomycetota bacterium
ACCTGAAAGAGGTTGCCAAACGCCGAGGAGGGCGCGCCCAACTGTGGATTTTCCAGAACCGCTCGGCCCCACGATACCCACTAGCGTGCCGGGTTCTACCTCAAGTGAGAGATTGCGTACCGTCGGTGTTCGATGTCCGGGAGGGCCGATCACTAAGTTCTCTACGGATATTTTTCCACTTGGTCTTGGGAGAATCACATGGGGCGTTAGTGGTGGGCGTAGCGTGAGCAGGGCGGACAGTCGGAGTGCGGATTCTTTGGTTTTGGCAATCGAGCCCCAGTGGGCAATCAGTAGTTCAAACGGAGATAGTGCGCGTCCGAGGAGAATAGATGCGGCGATCATGCCGCCGGCAGTGAGCTGTCCGTGAAGCACCAGCCATGCACCGACACCCAGAATTCCAGACTGCAATAGCAGTCTTGAGTATCGGCTTGCGCTGCCAAGCAGGGCAGCCTGATTGCCGAGATCGGTAGCGAGCTGGCGGATGCGCTGCTGATGACCTAGCCAACGATCACGAAATCGATCCAGCATGCCGAGCGCCGAAATAATCTCGATGTTTCGGAGCCTAGCCGTCGCCTCATCTTCGGCAAAAGAGGACAGTCGACCCGCATCAGCCATCATTGCCCCGGTGCTGAATCGGTTGTACCAGGCGAGCGCAACCAAAATCATCATTGCCGCAGTAGCGAATAACCCCAAGGTGGTATCGAGTAGAAAAATAACGATTAGAAATATCGGGGCCCATGGCGCATCGAAGATGGCGAGCAGGCCTTTTCCGGCGATGAATTCCCTAACTTTTGCCAAGTCGCGAAAAGACTCGTTCGGACTCCCCGGTTGCCCGCTTAAAGCGTGTTTGAACGATGCATCAAACACTTGGGCTTCGAGTCTGTCGCCTAACTTTTGACCCATAGCGCCGAGCAATCGTGAACGAACCCAATCGAGAAGCGCCTCGATGGCAAGCAGCGCTGCCAGCAGGGCCGACAACGCGATCAACGTGCCTTCGTTACGACTCGTCAGGACGCGGTCGTAGACTTGCAACATGTAGACGGCGGGCATCAAGAGCAGCAGGTTGATACAACCGCTGAAGACCCCGAGAGCCATCAATCCACGTCGTACGTCTGCGACCGCGTCAGTTACTTCACCGCGAGCCAGTCTCAAGGAAGATCCGATCACGAGAATCCAATGATGCTCGATGCTTGCCCCGCCTCAGTAAATCCGAAACTTCCTGCGGGAACGAAGAAGTCGTTACGACCATCCTCGTTGGTATCGTTGGTGTATACCGTATCAATTCCACTATTGAGAACGAGTGTATTCACCGGCGAGCCATCGACGGTACGTTGTGGGATTAAATCGGTATCCGTATCGCCATCGAGGGCGTAGAACGACTCATTGGTTCCCGCCTTAATGGCGACACCCAACACGTCTTTGCCCTCAAGTGCCGGATTCAGCTCAAGCAGTCGGTCATAGATATCGGCCCAGGCATCGTCGAGATCTTTAATGGACGGATCGTTCTCGAGCCAATCAATTTTTACGGTGTAGAGGCCATCAGGGCCAATTTGACCACCCGATGAAGTACCACCGCGTGTATCACTCGCCTCCAGTCCGGAGCCTGCCGTAGCTGAGAAGTAGATCGTGATATGCGAGATGTTGTTACTCAATGTTGGGAAGTTATCGTCTTCAGATGGCGGATCGCTCACTGTCGCACTCGCCGGAAAAATAGTGAGACTTTCAAACGTCTTACCAACGACCCCTGCGCTGCTTATGGCGACAGTGGTATCGCCCGGCGGCGGATCCTCGATCGTGTACGTTTGCTCCGTCGACCCTGCGGGAATGGTGATCGTCGCGCCAGTCGAGAGATTGACCACCAGAGGGCTATCGAGCGGCTGGTCCAGCCGAATTACGAAATTGGCCGGTCCTCCCGAATCTTCCGGAGCCCGTGCATCGTCCACTGCGAAAATTCCGACGGTGACAGGATCGACATCATCGAGAACCGCCGTGCTGACGGCAGAGCTGTCGAAAGAAAGGCTCTCGAAGGCACCGGTCGATCCACTGTTGGCTTCGATCACGCTTGCAATGCTGTTGGTGATGGCATCGATCTCGACCCAAACATCATCACGGTTCACGGGGACTGGATCAGAGTCGGCACTGGCTGCGCCCGCGGGTATAACGATGACCTGACCGCCCGTCAATGTGACGGTGACAGCGTTGGCGGCATTGACCGGGGACTTGTCGGAAACTTTCTCGATCCGTGCGGTGTAGGTGATTGAACCGCCATCCTCGCTCGTCGAGGACGTCGCCGAGAGACGAACAATGACAGGATCGATCGTGTCGGTCACATTGACGACAGCCGGATCGGTGTCGATCGTGATCGATGCCATGATCGCCGCAGCGGGTACGGCGGAAGTGATCGATACGCTGACCGAGCTCGGGTCGATGTAGACATCATCGCCCTGAGTGCCGTTGGTATAGACCACGCTAGAGCTTCCAGCGGGAATCGTTACCGTCGCGCCGTTGCTGAGCGTCACGAGTATATCCTCACCAACTGACATGCTGAGATTCAAAGTGAACTCGGCAGGGGAGTTCTCGAGTACGTCTCCGTTTGCAGAGATACTCACGGTAACCTCCGGAAACTCAGCCGTGCCGATCAGCTTGACGCTCGTTCCGTTCGGTCCGATGCTGGTTGCGCGGATTCCGAAAATGGCACCGTCGAGAAGCTCAGCAATGCTTATGCCGCCCGTATCGGAGAGGGTGAAGGTGACTTTAGTAAGGTAATCCTTCGAGGCCCCAGACGATCCTATCTCGACACCATAGTCGAACGAATATCCGGTTCCGTTCATATTGTTGCTGCTGCTTCCCGCGCGGGTGACCGAACCGCCTGGTGCCCCGACATCCAGGAAAAAGCCGCGAAGGTCACCTGTTCCGGATTCAACCTGCACCCAGAATTGAACGCCGCCGGACGTCGCCTCTGCATACACTCCTACGACAAAGGGCGTACCGTTGCTGCTCGTGACCGTGCCGATCTTTACGCCGCCCGGAGGACCGGAGTAGGGGCTCGCAGTTGCCGCAGACTCTGAAAATGCTTTCCCCTTTTCATTCGGTACAGGGGATTCCGGTTTGATCTTCTTACTCATGCTATGACCTCATGATTCTCCGGCTCGCACCGGTGTTCCGTGGATTTCGTAAGTTTCCTTCCGACGGAAAAAGAATCACGCAGCAGGCTGCACTGAATAAGTACCCTATGGCACCGAACGCCATAAAGTTTTTCTGACGATTAGCGTCCGGTGTGCGGGATCGCCTTGCCAAAGATACGCGCAAAGCTTAAGGCATCAACGATCAGGTCGGGCTTGTGTGTAGTCGACCGCTTTGTAGTAATACAGTGCGTGTGGCTAGCTCTTCGATGCACCGAGCATCGTGCGTCGCAATCAGCATCGGCAGATTAGTCGAGCGAAGAATGGCGAGCAGCCGTTCTGACGTGGCTTCATCGAGTGAGGCTGTCGGCTCGTCGAGCAACAGTAATTTGGGCGACATGGCCAGTAAGCCTGCTAATGCCACTAACCGCTTCTCGACTCCCGAAAGCTCATGAATCGGACGTTCGGCGAGGTCGTTAAGACCCACTCGTTCTAGCGCCTCGTCGGCGGCCTGATGAGCGCGTTCTGCGCTCCAGCCGAGATTGAGCG
>JBJOLO010000778.1:0-3036 GCA_046045565.1 Planctomycetota bacterium
GGCGTCGGCCGTTCGATTGTCGAAGCGTTCGCCGCGGCGGGAGCCAACGTCATCGTGCAAGGTCGACGACACACCGACGAAGCCGACGCGGTCCTGCATGCCTGTCGGGCTCATGGTGTTCGCGCTGAGTTCGTTGCAGGCGATCTCTCTGCAGCAACAGGAACCGCCGTGGCCAACCTTACCAACGACGTGCTCACGAACTTTCCGGAAACCGACATCCTTGTTAACAATGCCGGCACCTATGTCGATAAGCCGTTTCTGGAAATGGACCTGCCCACGTATGAATACACCATGCGGCTCAATGTGGCGGCTCCTTATTTTCTCACGCAAGCTTTCGCGAAGCATTGGATCGCGCGAAGCACCCGAGGCCGCGTCCTGATGATCGGCTCCATCAACGGGCGACTCGCAGAACCCACCCACACCTGCTACGACAGTTCCAAAGGTGCCATCGAAATGATGGTCCGATCGCTATGCGTTACCCTGGCCCCACTCGGCATTCGCGTCAATGGACTTGCACCGGGACTCGTTCGCACACCGCTCACGTCGGTCATCGACCGCGACGAACGATTTCGACGCTGGATGAGTCTGCACACGCCGAATGGCGATGTACCGCATTCCGATGTCTGCGGCGGTGGGGCTGTCTACCTGGTGAGCGACGCAGCCGAACATGTACACGGTCAAATGCTGCTGGTCGATGGCGGCATGAGCGCCTGGCAACAGCCCGACATGCCTGACTCTTGGAAATAAAGCCGCCTTAGCCGTGCGGCAAAAGCAAACGAAACGTCGAACCTTGACGCGGATAGCTTTCGAGCGAAACCTGACCGCCGAAGGAATTCACCAGATGTTTGACAATCGATAACCCCAGCCCCGTGCCTCCCATCTCGCGGGATCGGGCTTTGTCGACTCGATAGAAACGCTCAAAGACCCGTGCCTGATGACTTGCGGCAATCCCGATTCCGGTGTCCTGCACTTCGATTGCCACGCCTTCATCGCGGGCCGACCAGCGGATGGTCACCTTGCCACCGGCGGGCGTGTATTTGATCGCATTGTCAATCAGGTTGTTCAGGATCGTTCGCAAGCCCTCACTGTCGGCTCGCACTAACAATCCATCATCGGGTTCCTCGATACGTTGTGAACCGCCCGACGATGACGCAGCGACGCCGGTCCCCGCTCCCACACTCTCGCCATTCGCCTCATGCGATTCCATTGCTCGCCGGGACGGCCGTGCCCCCGGGGGCTCCAGAAGCAACTGAATCTGCTTCGCTTTTGCGGCAGTTTCAAATGCGCGCACGCACAGCAGGATCGATTCCTGGACGGGTATCGAATCGATCTCGAATGCCTCCTGGCCGGACTCGACGCGGGCCAGTTGCAACAGATCCTGAATCAAATCGTGCAAGCGGTCGGTCTGTTCTTCAATGCGCGCCAAAAACACCAGATTGTTTTCGGCATCATTAATCGCACCCATCCGCAAGGTTTCCGCGAAAGCCTTGATCGAAGCCAGCGGCGTCTTCAGTTCGTGCGACACATTTGCGACGAATTCGCTTCGTAGATTCTCGAGCCGTCGCAACTCGGAGACATCGTGCAGCACGACCATCGCCCCGGGCCGCTCTACGCCGCCGATTCGGCTTGCGCGGACGGTCAGCGTTTTCCGTAAGGGCCCACCGGTTTCCACCTCCGCTTGCAACGGCCCTTCCGACTTGAGCGCCGTCAAAGCCAAGTCCTGCAACGCCCGATGTCGAGCCAATTCCCACAACGGTCGCCCGCGATATTCACCCGCTGGAAAATCTAAAATGCGACGACTCGCCTGATTCGCTAAAACCACTCGCGCCTCCGCATCAATGGCCAACACGCCCTCCGCCATCGTGTCGATCACATTCGCGAATCGCTCGTTGCTGTCGCGAAGCTCATTCATCTTCGTCGCTAACTGCTCACGCATCCGCGCGAACTCGGCGCCCACATGCTCGATACCATCCCCTAACGGCGTCGGCACCTCCTGTCCCTGCTCGCCAATCGCTCTGCCATTCGCCGGCTCTACCACTTCCTGCACCAGTTCCGTGAACGGTCGGACTGCCCGCCACGCGATCAAGGACGAGGCGTAAACCGCTGCACCGAGACACGGGACAAGCAATCCGATCATCAGCCATTGCGTGGCACGAGCTTCCCTGCGAATCGAGTCGACCTCGCGCGCGGCCCGTACGAATCCCAACACCGAGCCGTCGCGACGCACTGGAACGGCGACGTAAAGCATCGTCATGCCCAGAGTAGCGCTCTCACGGACATTGCTGCCCGCATCCCCCGTTGCCAGCGCCTGCTGCACCTCCGGTCGACCCAGGTGATTTCCCATCGCGCCCGGATCGTCGTGGGAGTCCGCAAGGACGGTACCATCCTGGTCAATGACCGTTAATCTTACGGATGTCTGACGCCGAACATCCTCCAAGGCAGCCTGCAGGCCGTCGCGCGATCCGCCCAGAATGCCGCCTCCCCAACCGTCCCGAAATGCCACCGCCGCATCTCGCAGTTGGTCGCGAGTTTGCTTCATCGCCGAGTTCGGCTGCCAAATCACAATCACGACCACCGGCACCATTGCAACGATGGATATGAGCAGCAGATTCGCTGCAAATAGCTTGCGATAGAGCCGCGATTTCCAACGATTCGCTGAGTTCATTACTTTGAGACTCCGCCTCCTGCTCTTTGTAATCCCTGCTCACGATTGATTACCAGGGGACTGCCCGTAAACGGACACCAACTCGTAAACTGGCAATGCCACGGCAAACATGTTTGAATAGCGTAGCCAACCATACCACGTGCATGATCGACCAGACGTATTGTAATCCTTGGCGTACGCGTGGTAACGAGTCGTTTTGGTCATGTGCCCCGCCGATTTCCCGATGCCGCGAATACCCGAATTTCGCAACCCGAACCGCCGATGTTAACTTCCACCCTGGGAATCGCGCAATTCGACTTCCGCCGCGGCGAAGTCCACCCCGACCGCCTCCGGCAGCAGTCGCACTCGCATTACTTGCCACTTGCGGAGAG
>JBJOLO010000001.1:0-2614 GCA_046045565.1 Planctomycetota bacterium
TCCTGGAATACACACCGCTACGGTTGTTCGCAACCGCCTCGCAGCCGCTCTTACCACTGGCGCGAGCGGATGAATACCGCATGGATCTTGCTTGTGCGGCGTCCGTTTTCGTCATGGAGATTCCGGCATTAAGCGAGCGGCGATCCGACATCCGCTGGATTGCGCAGATGCTGCTCGAGCAGCATAATCAGTTGGGCCAGCGGCAATTCAGCGGCTTCGCGCCCGACGCGATGACACTACTCGAAGCCTACCCGTGGCCGGGCCAGATGGAGGAATTGCTGCGGGCCGTGAAACAAGCTGCCGAAGCGGCCAGCAGTCCAACGATCATGGGCCATGACTTGCCCGAATCGATTCGTGTCTGGGGCCACGTTCACTCACGTCGCTCCACGCCTGTCACACCGATCGTGCTCGATCATTTCCTGGAAGAGATTCAGCGAGAACTGATCGCGCGCACCCTGGCCCGCACGCGGAACAATCGCTCCAAAGCCGCCGAAATGCTTGGCATCTCGCGCCCCCGATTGCTGCGACTCATCGAACAACTGGGACTGCAGACCGCTCCGGCCGAACTCGAAGACCAGCCTGATTTCCAAGAACGGACGGATGATCCTCGTGACGAGGATGGCTAAGACACGCTCGCGAAACCAACCATACTGGAAATGCTCCGACCGAACGGAGGTCCCACCGAATGCCAACCGCGTCCGCCTCATGCGAGCCGCGCCCCGCCTCAAGGGTGCTGATTCTGGAATCGACCGGGCATTGGGCCTCCTGGTTGCACGACGCTTGGGAACCGGCCGGTCCACGGATTCATGAATTGCGGAGTATTGCTGAGATTTCGGCCATGCTGCCGGAAGCTCCTGCATCGATCATCGCAATCGAATTCCTGCCCGAGACATGGGAATCACGATGCCATGCCGCCTTGAACTGGATGCGACAATATGCTCACGTACGAATACTGGCTTTGTCTTGCGTGGAGCTCGCCGCAGCTGACCCCTTGTTGCGGGAAATCGGAGCAGCAGACATCGCCTACTCGCAGGCCGAGATGCCTCGGCTGGCACGAATCATTCTGCGACATGTGCGTCAGTTTCCCTCCGCGGACCGAACGCTCTGCCAGCAATGGCTCGATCGAATCCCCTGGGCAAGTACCAATCAGCAAGAACTAGGATATTCGCCATGACCACTTCGGGCCTATCGAAAGCATCGATCGAATCGGCATTAAACAGCGTGAAAGATCCCGAGACAGGATTGGGAATTGTCGATCAACACCAAGTCCGGTCGATCGAGTTGTCAGGAGACACGGTGCGGATCTCGGTCGCGCTCTCGACGCATTCGGCTCCACTGAAAGCCGATGTGGTTGCGGCCATTCAAGATCGCCTGACTCCGCTTGGTGTGCAAAAAGCCGACATCAGCCTGGAAAACCTCGATCGTCCTGCCGCCCCCCAGGGCCAACTCGGCCTCACGATCAAAAGCATCATCGCGGTTGGTTCCGGAAAAGGCGGCGTCGGCAAGAGCACGTTGGCAGCGAGCCTCGCGCTCGGCCTGCAGAGAGCAGGTTGCAAAGTGGGATTGCTCGACGCGGACCTCTATGGCCCCAGCATCCCGCATCTACTCGGAATAACCGAGCAGCCACAGCAGAGCGACAAAAAGATTATCCCGGTCAATGTGGGTGGAATCTCGGTGATCTCCATCGGGTTTTTCGTACCTCGCGAAGAAGCCGTGGTCTGGCGCGGCCCGATGCTGCACGGAGCGATGACGAACTTCCTGCGCGATACGCATTGGGGACAACTCGATTATCTGATCATCGACATGCCGCCTGGCACCGGTGATATCGCACTATCGCTTTCGCAGATGGTGCCGCTGACCGGCGCGGTCGTCGTTTGCACTCCCCAGGATGTTGCGCTGCTGGACGCCGTCAAAGCGATCGCCATGTTCCGCAAACTGAACATTCAGGTTCTCGGCATGGTGGAAAACATGAGCGGCTTCATTTGCCCCGACTGCCATAAGCGCTACGACATCTTCGGAAGTGGCGGCGCTCGCAAACGGGCAGAAGAGTTGCAAGTGCCATTCCTTGGCGATGTACCGATCAATATTGCCATTCGCCAGCATGGCGACGACGGAACAACCAACCGCAATTACGAAGATCCGCTCGTCAAGCCTTACCTGGAGCGCGTCGTTCACCAGCTGGCAAGCAATGTGGCAGCCGTGGCCGTTGCCAAAGCCGGCACTCCCTCCCTGCCCGTGCTGTAAGCTTGACGAAGTTCGCAAGCTTGTCACGCTTGGACGCAGAGACCTGGGCAAACCAGAAACCGATTGATGCAGAAACCGGATTACAGGGAAACTTTGCAGTGAAACCCTGCAGAGCCGGAAAAACCGGGCTGGAAGTTCGGCTTCCGCGAGAAGAGGCGAGGTAACGAGCAACCAAGCGGAAAAGCGTGGTGATAAAAAACATAGAGCCACCGAAACAAAAGTTCCGGCGGCTCTTTCTCGTTATGGTCCAGGTTTGCCACCTTGCGGGGCAATGCGCACCTAAGAGTCAGGCCTTACTTCTTCTTGGCCTTCTTCTTGGGAGCAGCGGCCTTCTTCGCAGCCTTCTTAGCAGCTTTCTTCTTGGCCACAG
>JBJOLO010000456.1:0-11406 GCA_046045565.1 Planctomycetota bacterium
CTTCATCCCAACATCCTTCCGCAACAAATTCCAACGAAGCACGTTATCCGTTCGCCTACGGACGGCGTGTATCCCCGTCTCACTTTAACGGAATTTCTCACGATCGTGACACCCCCTGGGATCGAACCGTATGGCGGGGCCGTGAATTCGCATGTTGCGGCAGACGGATGAAGTAGGAGAAGGATGGCCGCCATTCCGTTTCGCAATGGACTGGCGTTTCGCAACAGACCGGTGGCCGCCCACTCTGGCAGCAAGTCAAGAAGCGATTCGAGCAAGTAAGCCTTGAAATGGCGAACGGTCGGGTATCGGCGACTTGACGTTCAAAACTTTCAGCGGGTCATGCATCTCTTCGCGGATGCGAGGCAACTCAGCGATCTCTTCGCGAGTCGCGAATCCCTGATCTACCGCGTACGCCGCAACGTCCTCGCCTCGTAGCCATACGACCGGACGCTCCGCGTTTGTTTCAAAATCGCAAGCGGAAAGTCGATCAAGCTCGGTGATGTCTGATCGTCGTATGCAGGGCAACCTGAGAATGCCGCTCATCTCGACATAAACCACGACACCGCGCAACTGCGGCCAGACTTTACGGGCCACATGAAGCGATTGCCCCAGTTGTCTCCATCCATGATTGCTCGTCGATCGCTCACGCAATTTAATCTCGACAAAGAAATCCGGTCGCTCCGGATTGCCCGCGATAAAATCGATTTCTCGATAGCAGTGGCGTTCGCGTCGACACGAAAGCGATTCTCGATAATTCAAGATTCGTTTTTCGCAGCGTGGAAATCGATCGGCCAGAATCTGTTTCACGTATTTTTCCCATCGCAACAGGCTTTTGTTGTAAGCACTGGCAAGCGGATCGGGCATCTCCGACCGGCATTGATTTGTACGGATGTAATTCAGAAATCGGCGATAACCGATGTCGGTTGGCTGAATCAAACGAATCCCGCGAATGGACATGTTCCCGACTCCCGTTGCCTTCCAGTTGCTTTGTTTCGTTCCCTAAAGAAAGAACGCGATTTAAAGACTCTTCTTCCGACACGATGTGACGCATGGCTTGCCCATGCGACCACTTGATCACGAATCGGCACGCCCCAAGCCACCGGCCCGTAATCTGCTAGCCGTACGTCGCCTTCATAGAATGCATGCCGCTCACTAGGCGGCTTGATCGTAAAAAAGCTTGGTCGTCCGTACCGTGTTGTCCAACAGCGTGCTGTGCTGAATGCCGAAGCGTGCAAAGATGGCGGATAAAATCAACCGATCGTCATCCGACACTCGCTTGGCGTTTCTGCGAATTCCCAGCATGGAAACCAAAGTGGCAATCTTGTACGGTCGACCTCGCCCTTTCGGATTCTCGGTCTTGATTTGCTGAATGAAAGCCAGCCCGCCCGGAATCACGCCAGCCTCAATCGATTCCGTCAGTTGCCGAGCCCGATCATCGATTCCCATTTTGCCTTTTTGAATGTCGCTAATCATTTTTTTCTCCTGAGTTGGTGAAACCTCATTCATTGCTCTACAACACATAGACGAATTGATGGCCAGGTTTTTCATTCACTCTGAATCTTCAAGATCAAAACACCTTTTTCGCACGTCACCGCTTGGCTGCTGCCAGTCGCTGGCGACGCCGTCAGCACACGCATCGCAGGCCGTGGGATTTCGCGACCATTGCTGGTGATTCCTGCACGCCCTCGTGCTCGCCGCACCCAAGCCCGTCGGATGCGACGGCCCATGTGTCGCCTCCTGGCGTGACAGGTCCCAGCCTGACAAACTCGGGCCTGCCAGGGCCTACGACATGGAATGCGATGGTTTCTGCACATGACTTCTTGCTCCCTGTTGGATTAGACGTCTGGCGTGAAGAATTTTTTCGCCCCTTTTTCGGACAGCAAGTCAAACAACGCGAAAAAAGACAGGAACGCGGTCCCGCTGGTTCGCAGCGCATTCGGCGAGAGGCTCTCTCCGCCCAAATGCCGCCCCGACAAGGCCATGGAGACGATTGTCTAGTAGCGAAATGGCCGATGTGGCGAAATGAGCCTGGGTCACGAAGTTGACCGCTAGGTTGACGAGACGAACGGATCCGTAAGGCGGTCGGTCCCGACGGCCAAGCAGGGATCATCGATGTCGTCCGCAGACGCAACCCCGATCCTGTCACGCCAGGATCGGGGTCACCACGCGACCGTGCACATCGGTCAAACGATAATCGCGACCGCCGAAGCGAAAGGTCAGTCGCTCGTGGTCCAAGCCCATCAGATGCAAAATCGTGGCGTGCAAATCGTGCACGTGAACCTTGTCTTGTATCGAGTGCCATCCGAATTCGTCTGTGGCGCCGTGGACCATGCCGCCCCGAATTCCGCCGCCAGCCATCCACATGGTGAACCCGAACGGATGGTGTTCCCGACCGTTCGCATTCTCCGCCGTCGGCGTCCGGCCAAACTCGCCACCCCACACCACCAACGTCTCCTCGAGCAGGCCTCGCGCCTTCAAATCGGTCAACAGCCCCGTGATCGGCCGGTCGACTGCCTGACACCGCTTGGGAAGATTCTCGCGGAGACCACTATGATGGTCCCACACGTTGTTCGCCGGTGCATCAAACAGTTGCACGAATCGGACGCCACGCTCCACCAAACGTCGCGCTAACAGACATTGCCGCCCAAACAATTCCGAATCGGGCCGATCGGTACCGTATAACGCATGCGTCGCTGCCGTTTCCGCCGTCAGATCGAACGCCTCGGGGGCCTCACGCTGCATATCAAACGCCAGCTGAAACGACGCAATGCGTGCCTCCAACTGACTGTTCTGCTCGCGATCCTTGCGATGCAGTTCGTTCAATGTCTTGAGCGCATCCAGTTTTGCATGCTGACGTTCCGCGTTACTCGATCCGCTTCCCAGGTTGGCGATTGGATTCTTCAGATCGCGGACCAGCGTTCCTTGATAGGCACTCGGGAGAAAACTGGATGCCCACAATTGAGCGCCTTGAAACACAGGCGCCGGACAGACGACGACAAAGCCGGGCAAGTTTTGGTTTTCTGTTCCCAACCCATACGTCAGCCACGATCCCATGCTCGGCCGCGAAAAGGCCTGCTCCCCGGTGCACATCTGCAGCGCTGCACCGCTGTGATTGATGTTGTCAGCCACCATCGAGCGGATGACGCACACATCGTCAATCCGGGACGCCAATCCGGGTAACAACTCGCTTACGTCCGTGCCCGATTGGCCATGCTTCGCAAATTTCCATGGTGATGCCAACAGATTGCCGGTCTTGGTCCGTTCCAGCTTCGGTTTTTCAAACGGCAGCGGCTTGCCATTATCGACTTCCAAACGAGGCTTCGGGTCGAGCAAGTCAACGTGCGACGGGCCGCCTGGCATGTACAGAAAAATCACCCGTTTCGCCTTCGGCTCAAAATGAGGCGGTACCACCGAAAACGGATTCGCCGTTCGATTGGTCAATTTCGCGGAAGCCGGGTTCCCTGCAGTGGACTCCCCTGCGGCGAATCCACTGCGTGCCAACAGGTCCGCAAGCGCTAACGAGCCAAATCCGCAGCCCGCATGCTGCAGCCAATGTCGCCTCGAGTAAACCGTACCGGCTTCCATCGTGATCTCCCGCGCAGACCGCTCATCGCCTTCGATGTATTCTCTTGCTTGCACCTAAGGGCTGTGTCGTACGAATCGAATGGCTAATCGATGTAGATGAATTCGTTGCTGCACAGCAGTACATGCGCCAGATCGATCCATCCGCTGCCCGGCACCGCCGGATCGCCGGCCGCAAGGATTTGTTTCGCAACCGCCACTTCGGCGTCAACCGGTCCACGCCCGAATAGCAATCGATACGCCCGACCGATTCGCGCGGTATCGTCTTGCGGTACCTCGCGCGCAAGTCGCTCGGCCAAATGTTTCGCTTGCTCTTGAACCCAAGGATGGTTCAGGAACATCAGAGCCTGGGGAGCGACCGTGCTGGCGATGCGTTTCTCTGTCGATGCATCGGGATTGGCAGCATCGAACAGATTCGCGTAGCTATCGCGCTGCCAGCGCGCGGTCTGCACATAGAGCGACCGGCGTCGGATCGTGAAATCATCGCCTGCGGGGCCGCCCGATGCCGGGTCGAGCTGACCATTCACCGCAAGCATCGCATCGCGAATGGCCTCCGCCTCCAAACGTCGCGCAGCAAATCGACCCAGCCAACGGTTTTCGGGATCCGCATCGTAAGCGACTTGCGACACGTGACTCGATTGACGATATGTTGCCGAAAGCAGAATGCGTTGATGCAGTTTCTTAAGCGACCATCCGTCCTCGACAAACCGCGATGCCAACCAATCGAGCAACTCCGGATGACTGGGGGGCTCGGACAGCAATCCAAAGTTGCTCGGCGTCCGCACCAATCCGTCGCCAAAATGCCATTGCCAAACGCGATTCACGATCACCCGCGCCGTCAGGGGATTGTCGCGCGAGGCCACCCATGCGGCCAGTTCGGGGCGACCACTCCCCTGCCCGATCGCCGGTTGGGTTTCTCCCGCGAAGAAGCGAGGCAGGCGGCGAGGCACGATCGGGCCTAGCTTTGCGTAGCTGCCGCGAATGTGAATCGGGACATCCTGGATACCGGGAAACAGTCCACCCGCCGTCCCACCATCGGTCACCGCCATCGCCAGCGGGATCGGCACGGATAACGCTTTTTGCAAATGATCCCGCATTGTCACCAATTCCGTGCGCTCCGGCGTGTCCGGAGTGGGCGATACGGTGATCGCATCACCAACTGAAAATCGAAATCGCCCCAGTGTGTGCTTGTCGGAATGTTGCTGCTCCACGCGGATCGTCAAACGTGCACCTGCAGGAATAGCGACGTCCGATACCACTTCAAATACAGCGATGTGCGGCTTGCCGGCATGCGGTGAAATGGCCCAGCCATCTTTCAAATCGTCATCAAGTGCCGTCTTCGCCGCGAATCCCGTTTGCTCAAAATCAGCCTGCGCCGTCACGAACTTGACTGCCACAGCGTCGCCGTTCCCCTGGGCAGGAATGTACGAGAAGCTAATCCGGCTGATCACAAAATTTCCGTCGTCGGCCCGCCCCGGTCCACCGGATGGCAACGAGGTGTCGGGCAGTGCCTCGAGTCTCACGGATCGCACCGCGGTCGAATCGGGCACCAACGCCTCGACTGTATAGACGTCCTTCGCGATAGTTCCGCTGACAGAAATCACGCCGTCTTCGGCGATCGTCGCCATCGCCCCTGCTTCACTCTTGAATATGGCGGGTCGAAGCGGCTTGCCCGATGCCGTCCACTGCTGGAATCGATACTGTTGATCAATCACCGCGAGCCTGGTGTTCACATCCGCAAGTTGCTTTTCCTGCTCGGCGCGCTTCGCCAACGCATTCGGCCCGAGTAACGGAACGCGATTGACGGTGTACTCACCTCCCTTGGTCCCCAATTCCTTCAAGATGTGCGAGCTGTAAAAAATGCCCGCCAGTCCGTAGTAGTCCTCCGTCGAGATCGGATCGAACTTGTGGTCGTGGCAGCGCGCGCAGTCGAGTGTCAGGCCGAGGAACGCTTTGCCGATCACGCCGATGTTGTCGTCCACCATGTCGCTGACAATTTTCTCTTTGTCGGCATCGCCGCGATCCCAGACGCCATTCGACAGAAACGTCGTTGCAATCAGCCCGTCAGGATAAATCTCCTCGCCGATCGGGCTTGGCAGTTGATCGCCGGCAATTTGATGAACAATGAATCGATCAAATGGCAAGTCGCGATTCAGCGAATCAACAACCCAGTCGCGATACCGCCAGGCTTCTGTGATCTCGCAGCTCGCCGTGCGCAACGACGGATTAAAGTCGTGATAGTCCGCATAACGAACCACATCCAGCCAGTGCCTCGCCCAACGTTGACCGTACGCTGGCGAATCAAGCAGTCGCTCAACGACCGCCTCATATCCACGATCCGAATCGGCAGCCAGAAAAGAATCGACTTCCTCCGGCGAGGGTGG
Organism: Planctomycetota bacterium; assembly: GCA_046045565.1. Classification (GTDB taxonomy): domain Bacteria; phylum Planctomycetota; class Planctomycetia; order Pirellulales; family Pirellulaceae; genus VGZA01. Next base: position 5,967 of record JBJOLO010000456.1, read on the forward strand.
AAGCCCCGTCATGTCGAAGGTCACACGGCGAAGCCACGCGAGACGGTCAGCTACCGGAGCCGGTTTCAATCCGTTTGATTCCAGCTTCGCAAGCACGAATCGGTCGAGATCGCTCGTTGGCCAAGTCACCTGTCGCACCGGCGGGACGGGTTGATCTTGAATCGGTTGGAACGCCCACCACGATTGTTGTTTTTCGGTGATTTGAAATCCGCGTTGCGAGGACTCGTCACGACTGAGCGGTGAATCGCTCGGCCATGCCGCCCCCTGCTCCACCCATCGCCGCAGCAATTCAATCTTGTCCGCCGACAACTTCCCGCTGGGCGGCATTTTCAAATCGCCGCCATACTCGATCGCGGCAAGGATTCGCGATTCCTCCGCTTTACCAGGGACGAGCGCTGGGCCGCTGTCGCCACCCTTAATCAACAACGTGCGCGTCGCAAGGTTGAGCCCGCCCTCCTGCTTCTTCGGTCCATGGCACTTTGCACAATGCTCAAGCAACAGCGGTCGGATCTGCTTCTCGAATTGTTCCAATTGCTCCGCCGTGAATTCGTCCGCGTTGGCAAGGGGAAACGAAGGCCAACCGGCGGCGAGCAATGTGGCAACGAACCACGGCACACACCAATAGCCGAGTCGATTCGCAGGCCGACTCATGCGAGGACCTCCTTGACCACATTGCCATGCACGTCAGTCAGCCTGTAGTCACGACCCGCATGGCGAAACGTTAATCGCTCGTGATCCAGCCCCAACAGGTGCAGAATCGTGGCGTGGAAATCAGGCATCGTGACTTTGTTCTCGGCTACGTAGTAACCGAATTCGTCTGTTTGGCCGTACGTTACGCCGCCGCGCACTCCGCCGCCCGCCATCCAGGCACTGAACGCATGCGGATGATGATCGCGTCCGTCGCTGCCTTGCGCCGCAGGGGTCCGGCCGAACTCGGTGCCGAAGATCACTAAGGTGTCCCGCAGCATGCCCCGCGACTTCAGGTCTTTCAGCAGTGCTGCGATCGGCTGGTCAACCTTCGCCGCGTTGTTGGTATGGTTGTTCCGCAAGTCGCCGTGGGCATCCCAATAGTTTCTTGGATAGCTGAAGTTGACCTGCACAAAACGAACTCCCGCCTCCAGGCAACGTCGAGCCAATAGGCACTGTCTCCCGAACTCGTCAGTCGGCTCCACACCGATTCCGTACGCGGCGTGTGTCGATGCGGATTCCCGCGCCAGGTCGATTACCTCGGGGGCTTCCGCCTGCATGCGGAACGCCATCTCGAACGATTGGGTACGGGCCTCCAGAGCCGAATCGGCTCCCACCGCCTGCATGTGTCGATCGTTGCGCCGACGAAGCATTTCGAGCTGCAAACGTTGCAGGTCGGCGGAATTGCCCGGTGTCAAACTCGACAGCTTCGCGTCCTTAAAATTCGTGCTTCCGTCACCTAATCGAGTCCCTTGAAAGCTCGCAGGCAGGAACGCCGCACCGTAATTCTGCGTTCCGCCGTGATACAGCGACGGACTTAAGCTGATGAAGCCGGGCAAGCTTTGGTTTTCGCTGCCCAAACCGTACAGCGTCCACGCACCAAGGCTCGGTCGGGCAAACACGCCGCTGCCGGTGTTGATGTTCAGCAGAGCCGGACCATGCGACACCAAGTCGCCACCATTCATGGAACGAATTACCGCGATATCATCAATGCAACCACCGATCTGCGGAAACAGATCGCTGACCTCGATGCCGCTCTCGCCATACCTCTTAAACTTCCATGGCGATGCCAACAGATTGCCGGTGGGCGCGAATTCAAAGGCCGGCTTGGGGAACGGCAGCGGTTGTCCGTTCATCTCCCCAAGTTTCGGCTTCGGGTCGAATGAGTCGACATGCGACACACCGCCATGCATGAACAAAAACACCACTCGCTTCGCCGTGGCCGGAAAATGCGGTTGCTGCGGCGCAAGTGGTCCGGCGGCTTCGGCGGATGATGACTGAGCCAGCAATCCATGGAGCGCAAGCGATCCAAAACCGCACGCCGAACGGCGCAACCACTCTCGCCTTGAAATCGGAAATGACATGACAGAGTTACTCGACATATAAAAACTGATTGCTGCACAGCAGCGATTGACAAAAGGTCTGCCATGCCGACAGGCGTCGCTCCGTCTCTGACTTCTCTCGAAGCGATGGAGATCCAACGACACTCGCCAGGAACGCCAGCGTGTCCGCAAGTTCGTCATCGGTAGCGGCTCGTCCAAACGCCAACCGGTGTGCGCGATGCACGCGCTGTGCGTCCGACAGGGTTGCGTCAGCCAGCAGGCGCTCCGCCAGAGACTGCGCCTGCTGGCGAACGAAGGGATGGTTGAGCAGGAACAGGCCCTGCGAGGCCACGGTTGTCTCATTCCGAGTCGCTGTCACGCCGTTGGGATCGGCTGCATCGAACAGCGACAACACATCAGGCAGCATATTGCGCACGATCGGCAAATAGACCGATCGTTTTCGAAACGTCGTGTAGAACTCGTCGTCCGCACTCACGCGGTTCGGCCGGATCTTGGAGTTAATATCCTCCGCCTTGGAAAAAAGAAACTCGCCGCTCTCCGAGTTGCCGGGTGCTCGGTCGAGTTGCCCGCTTACCGCTAACATCGCATCGCGTAACTCTTCCGCCGACAATCTGCGGCGATGCACCTGCCGCATCGCCAGCGACGGTTGGTCGCCCGCCTTCGCCGACTCCGCATTCCGCATGCGATAGGTGTTTGACAGCACGATCGTGCGATGGAGTTGCTTGATTCTCCACGCATCGTTCATGAATTGCGTGGTCAGCCAATCAAGCAAAGCGGAATCGGCAGGCGGTTCGCCCCGCGTGCCGAAATTGTCCGAGGTCGCGACGATCCCACGCCCGAAGTGCATTTGCCAGACTCGATTCACCAGTACGCGCGCCGTCAGCGGGTTCGATGAACTTGCAATCCAACGCGCCAATTCCAATCGCCCGCTGCTCATCTGATGCGGATCGATTCCGTTCGTAACGAGCGCCGGCGCATCGAAGACCGTTGCATTGGCCTGCTTCGACACTTCTGTAGCGGCAGAGCCGGAATTGCCGGTCGCGTTCGCGGGCACCGATTGCACTGCCGCAAGAATGCCAGGCACGCCGCGCGGCACAATCCGGCCCAAGGTGAACCGATTGCCCCGCAAGTGGACTCGGAGATTTTTCGGCTGAGACTCCTTCGGTGCCATGACGATCAACGGTTCAACGCCGGTTGCTTGCGGGATCGGATACTCCCACCACATCGTGGCATTGCGATTCTCGTCTTGAAACGGCTCGGTGCTGCGAAAAATGCCGGCCAACGCGTAGTAATCGCGCGTTCGAATCGCGTCGAATTTGTGGTCGTGACAGCGGGCACAGGCCAGCGTCAGGCCGAGCATCGCGCGACCGGTCACATCCATTTGATCGTCCACAATGTCCAGTCGCGATTGCTCCTTATCGGTTTCCGCCAACGCCTTGGGGCCGATCATCAAGTAACCCGTCGCGATCACGCGTCGCGTGTTCACGGCCACGGAGTCGCTCGGCGGCAACAAATCTCCGGCCAGCTGTTCCGTCAAAAACTGGTCGTAGGACAGATCGCTGTTGAACGCGTCAATCACATAGTTGCGGTATCGCCAAGCGTAGCGCATCACGGCGTTTGCGTCGTTGGCTGTTGATTCGGCGTAACGCACCACATCGAGCCAATGTCGCCCCCATCGCTCGCCGTAATGAGGCGACTCGAGCAACCGATTCACTGCGGCCTCGTATGCTTGTGGCGTCGCATCCGCAAGGAACGCATCGACCTCCTCGGAACTCGGTGGCAATCCGGTGAGATCGAAGGAGACACGTCGCAGGAAAGTGAGACGATCTACTTCGGGTGGCGGGCTGAGTGAGTGCGATTCCATCGCGGCAAGGGTAAAGCGGTCGATCGGCGTACGCACCCAGGCCTCGTTCTTCACCGCCGGCGGCACAATGTTGCGGACCGGTTGGTACGCCCAGTGGCTGCGTTCCGCTTCGGTGTAGACAGCATTCGGCGCGAGCGTGTTTTCAGCGTTGATCCACAATCCGAATTTCTCGCCAAGATACGTTTCGATTCCTGCGCGATCGGCGTCGCTGAGCGCGGTGTCATAAAGCAGCACTTCGCCGATGTCGCCCTGAATCGCACCGCAGAAGCCTAGCGCTTTTCCCAGAAATACGCCGACATCTTTGCGATGCTTGATGTCAGGGACGGTGTCGCGTCCGATGAGCGGTTGATTGTTCAGCGGTCCGGCAAGTTTTCCGTTCAGGTAGAAACGTGTCGTTTCACGCATCGGCCCGGGTTGCTTGACGATCGTCACGATGACGGGCTTGCCGAAAAGCGGCTGGAACGAGCCCGGGGCGAGAATCGCATCGTGTCCCCAACCACCGGCGAAATCGAGTGAGAACTGCTGCGGTTGGTCGATCTCGAGCAGCGCGGCCAAAGGCTTGCCGGGATCGCCATTGTTGGCCGGATCGCCGACACAGAACACGGTCGCGTGCGATGGCTGGCCTTCAAACTGACCAAGGTTCATCACGATGGTCATGGTCAGCGCCGCGTCTCCATGAATATCCACGGTGTGATGCGGCGATGACGCGAGGCCCGTTGTTGGTGAGAATCGCACCGCAGGTCGACCCATCAGATTACTTTGACGAGCGAAGGTGCCCGGCAGGCCGACACCTGCGTCGCGAATGCCTTTCGTTGCTGACAAGTCGTGTCCGCGTCCACTCTGATCTGGCCAGACCGGAACGCTTTCCCCATCCGCCAACTGAAGCGCATCAGCTCGCAACCAAAGCTGCAAAGTTTTCGCTAAGTCGCCGCTGTTGGGCACCTTCGGTTGGATCGCACCGATCGCTTCGGCAGGATCGCCGACTGCAGCGACTGCGGAACCGGGCCAGACGGCTCCGTTGCGAATCCATTGTGAAACCGCGTCGATCTGCATGCCAGACAGTTTTCCATCCGGCGGCATTTCAAGCCCGTCCTGGTATCGCATCGCACGCAGCAACAGGCTTTCCTCCGGTTTCGCAACGACGATCGCCGGCCCCGAGTCTCCGCCCTTCAATAACGACTCGCGCGAATCAAGCCGCAACCCGCCTTTGGGTTCGTTGCCGGCATGGCACTTGTGGCACCGCTCAACCAACAGCGGCCGGACTCGCTTCTCGAAATGCTCCTCGGCCTCCGTCGCCAGAACCGCTCCGGGCAGTGTCCAAACGAGATAGAAGAATAGGGCAAGCGACCGAACCGGCCCGCCATGAACGCAAGGCCCTCGACGACGGGAACGCCCACACGCCGCGGGCAAGCGTGTGTCGCATGGAGTTCGTGGCGACTCGAGCATCATTCCGGCTACTCCCCAATGAAAGGCTCGGCAACCGAGTTAATCCGGCCTCGCAGTTCACCCAGTGTACCTTGTGAGACGGGGCTGAAAATAGAGTTTC
>JBJOLO010000023.1:0-4199 GCA_046045565.1 Planctomycetota bacterium
TCTGTTGACTCAAAAGCACAATGCCGCCCAGCACGAGCACCACCGCAACTCCGGACGATATCAGGATCAGGGGCAATTGACTGCGTTTGGGTCGCTGCATCTGCCGCAATTTCTCGGCGCCTACCGTGTAACGTTTTGCCGGACCGGCCGGCGGCGACACAGGTCCGACGGCGGAGTAGGGCTCTGAAGCAGGCTGCGGAGGAACTGTCGGCACAGGCACGGTCTGGGCAGGCACAGTCGTCGCTGGGGCGTTCGATGTCGGCATGGAAGCAACGACCGGTGCGCCCCCGCCTGCGACCGCGGCGTCGGCCAACAGTCGTTGCTCGTAAATCTCGAGCGTTGGTGCGGGACGCGGTGGTGATTCTGCAGCTTGAGCCGGATCGACGAACGCGCCCAATTGCTCGGCAATCAGATCGGCACGCTGGAATCGCACGGCGCGATTTTTAGCCATGGCGTACGCGACGATTTGCGCCATGCCGGCTGGTACGCCGAGCGCCTCGAGCGACTTAATCGGTTGAACCGCATGCCTCGCTAACTTCTCGGAAACGCTTCCACCCGGAAAAGGCGGCTCGCCGGTCAGCAGAAAATACAAGCAGCAACCCAGAGCGTAAATGTCCGTGAGCTGATCCGGGACGACGCCCGGCTGCGCCAGCTCCGGCGCCCAATAGTCGGCACGCTGCGCTGCTGCTTCATCGGATGCCGTTACCACCACCGGGCTGGGGAAGATCGCGGGCGAATGAATCAACTTGAGGAACCCCGCCGCATCTATTTCCGCGGCCTGAGGCATTACCTCTGCGGGTACCTGCCCTTGCTGATGAAGGGCGGCGATCGCCATCGCCAGCGCTCGCCCCAGCCGCGCCGCCTCCGACACCGGCAATCGACCTCGCTCGCCGACGCAAACATCGAGCGACTTACCGCGCACATCCTCGCTGACGAGAAACTTGTGCGAGCCGGCATCGACGGCTTCGAAATACCGCAAGAGATGGGGTTCAGCAATCGTGCTGCGCAGCTTCGTCTGCTGCCCAATGCCGACCCACGTCTGCGGATCATGCACACTGGGATTCGTCAGGAAGTGCAACAAAACCGGATGGTTCGTGCCTACGTTGATGGCCTGAAAGGCACCAGCCACCGCCCCGCTCTGGATTCGATTCTGGACGCGATATCGACCGTAAAAGAATGGGCCGGTCCGTCCGGCAAGGAGGATTTGGGCTTGGTAAACGGTAAGCACTTTACCCGAGACCAACCATTCCGCGAGCCGCTTCGCTCGCGTCTCTTCCGCGGCTCCTTTCACGTTGCCCCATCGGGCGGCTAACTTCTGGCAATCTTCGACGCTTGCCAAGCCGCTCTCGATCAACAGTTTCCAGAAATCCGAAATGCCGATCGCCATGCTCCGCAGCACCCTCCGATCCACATCGTACCGCGTTTCCAGAAAAATGTCAGCGATTTTCGCAGTCTTGCCTGCCGTCGCGCCGAGGTCGGTGCCCCGTGGCACCGGAAATCCTGATCGTGCGGGACGGGAAGGGCCTTCTTACATGGCGGCAACGGCCGGATTGGCGGAAACAACCGGCTTTCGGGCCGCCTCGCGGGCAAGTTCGCGGACCACTTCCCCCGCCCGCTCCATACCGGCTCGATCCACATCCAAATGCGTCACGGCCCGGATCTGCGTCGGTCCAATCGCCAGGACCCAGACGCCCCGCGCCTTGAGGGCCGCCGCAAAATCGGCAGCAGTCCCAAGCACGGGATCGACCGCAAAAATCACAATGTTCGAATCAATCTCGTCGGGCAACAATTGCAGGCCCGGCGATTCTCGAATCGCCGCGGCCAGCAACCTCGCATGCTGGTGATCCTCTGCAAGCCGATCCATGTTGTGCTCAAGCCCATACAAGGCTGCGGCGGCGAGAATACCGGCCTGTCGCATTCCTCCCCCGAATAATTTCCGGTGTCGACGCGCCTCGCGGATGGCCTCCACGGACCCCGCCAGTGCCGAACCCACCGGCGCACCCAGCCCTTTGCTGAAACAAACACTCACCGTATCAAAATGCTGCGACCAATCACGCAAAGAAATTCCCGTGGCGACGACCGCGTTAAACAATCTCGCTCCATCCAAATGTGTTTTCAAACCGTTGGCATGCGCCCATTCGCAAATTTCCTGCACGTACGCGTAGGGCTGAATACGCCCTGCACCGCGGTTGTGCGTGTTTTCCAGGCAAACCAGTCGCGTGCGAACCAGATGATCGTTCGGTGGCCGAATCATGCCGCAGAACTGTTGCGGTTCCAGAACCCCGTATCGACCTTCGATCGTTCGCGCAACCACGCCGCTCAACTGTGCAAATGCAGCCTGCTCGTAGTTGTAAATGTGACAACCCGCTTCACAAAGAAACTCATCCCCAGGTTTACAGTGGATTCGCACCGCAATCTGGTTCGTCATCGATCCCGACGGCATGAACAATGCCGCCTCTTTACCCAGCATGCCCGCGATTGTCTCCTGTAAACGCTCGCACGTCGGATCGCGATCAATCACATCGTCACCGACGTCGGCGTTCGCCATCGCCTGACGCATGCCGGACGAGGGTCGAGTTACCGTGTCACTACGCAAATCAATCATGCTGGCCATCAGAGAGCCTCTCGTCGGATCACCATCGTAAACCATCAACATCGTTGAGGTCGTATGATACCAATCCCGCCTGCGACGGCTAAGTAGGCGCACGCTTCAGAATCAAGGCACGAATGTTGTGTCGCTTGATCACTCGAGACAGGGAATCCGGCGAAAAACAGGGGATCCGTATTGATCCATCGCACGTTGATAAATCGTGCATGTACGTCCGACAAACCGGAATTGCTAGTGCGCTTCGTGCCATTGCTCCTGGCGTTCGGTAGTGACCCCCATGAGATCGCTGGTGGTCTCCGACAACATGGTCACTTCCACTCGTGAATTCGTGGCTTCCCACTCTGCCCCCGGACGAACCGATCGCGGCTCATACATGCCCGCCTGACTGATGCGCAAGCGTTCGGGTGGCACGCCTTTCTCGATTAAGTAATTCATCACCGCATGACAGCGGTGATAACACAGATCCCACGGATCCTTATAGGGACTGTTCTCGGGCAAAGGCCGTCGCGACGAGTGGCCGCGAATCTCCAGCTTGAACGTCTTTCCCAACACCTTCGGGATGAATTTATCGAGATTGCTTCGCAGATTCTCATCGAGCTCTGCGTGATCGTCCGTGAAGGGAATCAGGAACGAAACGCCTGAGGCATCGCTACGACGCTGTGTCCCCAGCCGCGCGTTCTTGATTGTCGTGTCGTCAAGTGTCTCGACCTGATTCGTTCCAGACGACTTGGGATAGGCTTGCTTGCCTTTGCGGTCGCGACCTGCCGAATTGCCACTCTTGCTCGACTTAAAGACACTCATCGCATCGGGTTCGCGAAAATGCTCCGCAATCGCAATGCGAATCTTGTTATTCTGCGAGATCAGCCACATCACCATAAAGAAAGCCATCATCGCCGTCACGAAATCGGCGTAGGCCACCTTCCAAGCTCCGCCACCCTTGCCCGCCATTGATCGACCTCTTCGCTTTCTCTTTCATCATGCCGGACGCTGCCGTAACGCTCACCATGGCGAGCGCCGTAGCACCGTTCAATCGATGGTGCACAGTCCTTACGACTAGCTGGTCTCCACCGCTTTGAAGAGCGCTTCGAGCTCCTCTTCCGTGAAACGCATTTCGCTAGGCAGACCGCGCCGAGCAACTTCGATAACCACTTTCGGCGGCAGACTCTGTGCAAATCCATCCACGATCTTGGCGATCGTGCGAAAGAACGCGAGTTCGGACACGCCAAGAAACTCCAGGTTCACAGCTAACGGTGCCAGAAATCCGTAGGACATCAAGATTCCGAGAAAGGTTCCGACGAGAGCAGCACCGACCTTGTGTCCGATTTCTTCCACAGGACCGTCGATGGCACCCATCGTGATCACAATGCCCAGCACGGCTGCCACGATACCAAACCCGGGCAAACCATCCGCCGTCTTCGAAAGCACGTTCAACGGCGCGTGGTGTTCATCCTCCATCGCACGTAGTTCCACCTGAGCCAACTCGGCTAGACGCTCGGGACTGATCGAACCATCCATCAGAGGCGTCAACATGCCGCAGATGAATGTCGAGGCATGGTGATTATTGGCGATGCGGGGATACCGCTGAAAAATA
>JBJOLO010000035.1:0-14382 GCA_046045565.1 Planctomycetota bacterium
GCGCTGGCTGATCCAAAGCGTGCCGTGCGCGAGACCTCACCGCAAGTTCGATACGAACCGATCGCCGACTACAGCCGCATCCGCGACGATGTGGGATGGGCACCCCGGGTGCCGCTGCGGCAGACCTTGCTGGACACGCTGCATTTCTGGCGTGATTCAGCAAAGTAATTCGCGGCTGTATTTTCGGCTAACTGTTTTGTGGGGTGTTGCGCGGAACGCGACAACCCGAATGACGGCGGACTTGCGGCTTGTCTATCGCCAACTGAGGATCACTTTGCCCGAATGGCCGGTCTTCATGATCTGAAAACCTTGCTCGAATTCCGTGTAGTTGAAGCGATGCGTGATTACCGGTTGGATGTTGAGACCGCTTTCGAGCATCACCGTCATCTTGTACCACGTCTCGTACATCTCGCGACCATAGATGCCTTTGATCGTGAGCATGTTGAACACGAGGATATTCCAGTCGATGGCGATCTGCTCGGAGGGAATTCCCAGCATGGCGATCTTTCCGCCATGGGCCATGTTATCGATCATCGAGCGGAACGCGCTGGGGTTGCCGGACATTTCCAACCCGACGTCAAAACCTTCCTTCATGCCAAGCTGTTTTTGCACGTCGGCCAGGTTGCCGTTGCGAACATTGAGGGTCACGTCGGCCCCCATCTTTTTAGCGAGCTCGAGTCGGTAATCGTTGACGTCGGTGATGACCACGAACCGTGCACCTGCATGCTTCACGACGGCAGCGGCCATGATCCCAATCGGACCGGCACCGGTGATCAGGACGTCTTCGCCCAGGACCGGAAATGACAGGGCAGTATGGACCGCGTTTCCAAAGGGATCGAAGATCGAAGCAACATCACGATCGATTTCGTGATCGTGGTGCCAGACATTCGTCATCGGTAAGACAATGTATTCGGCGAAAGCACCGGGGCGGTTTACGCCGACACCTTGCGTATCTTTACAAAGGTGACGACGACCTGCGAGGCAATTACGGCAACGGCCGCACACCACATGGCCCTCCCCGCTGACGATGTCGCCGGGAAAAAAATCTTTCACGTTGCTGCCGACCTCAACAATCTCGCCGACAAATTCGTGGCCGACCACCATGGGGACCGGAATCGTTTTCTGAGCCCAAGCGTCCCAGTTGTAAATGTGCAGATCCGTGCCGCATATCCCTGTGCGATCCACTCGAATCAAGACATCATTAATGCCGAATTCGGGGACGGGTACTTCTTCGAGCCAAAGTCCGGGAGTGGCATGGCGCTTCACCAGTGCCGGCATCGTGCGCATCCAAGGTCTCCAATCGATCGCAGGTCGCGATGGTTGCAGGCTAGTCCAGCGGCAAAGCTGAGCATTTCCGAACGACGGGACATCACCGGGACTTCCGGGTGGCAGTCGATAGGAATCGCGTGAATTCCAGTTGCCGCGTAGTTCAACACCAGAGTCTGATTACCAGCGTCTTAGACTAGACGAGCTTACGGTGGGTCGTCAACGCTACAGGTTGCGAAGGTATTGAACAGCCTGCCCGATTTCCAGGATCGGATCGTGGCATTTCTCCCGTTCCACGGTGAGGTACCCGTGAAATTGGCGTTCTTCCAGGATTGCGAGGATTTCGGGGAAGTCGGCCGTTCCGCGACCGAGGGGGACTTCGAGTCCGCGTCCTTGAGCCAAGTCACGGACGCCGTCCTTGGCATGCACGTAGACCACATGCGAGGCCAGAGCCCGCGTTGCCTCGCTGGCGGAAAATCCATTTACGATCAAGTTGCCCGGGTTCAGCGTGACTGCCAGGCTGCCGGTTGGTAAGGCATGGATGAGCCGCGCCAAACTCTCCCCTGACTCGCTGCCGGTCTCGGCAGCGAGCGTGGCACCCAGGTGCTGGCCGGATCGGCCCAGATCGGAGAGCGTTTCCAACAGCAGTTCCCATTGCGGACCTTCGGGCTTTTCCGGCACGCGACCGACCTGATTGACGACCACGTTGCAGCCCAATTCGTAGGCGAACTTCATCGCATCACGCGTGGCTTCGACCCGCAGGTCGAGATCGTCACGGTCGTCATAACCCCGTCGAGTGCGAAAGCCGACCGCGCAAGCCGTCAAATTCCGATCTTCCAGCAACTTGCGAATCTGCCGAATTCCCGTTCGAGTCAGTTCACGCGGTTTGATCTCACCTCGGGCGTCAATTTCGACTGCCTGGGCTCCCAGTTCCGCGGCCCTTTGCACTGCGAGGCGGAATGGCAAACGTAAGCTTGCAAGTTGGATTCCGATTTTGATCTGTAACATTCGCCAAACCACCCATGAATTTATTGAATCTCTGCCTGATCGTCGCCGTGCTGGGGGCCAATCCTGCGGTCAAGCCCGCGGCGCCACCACCACCGCCTGCTCCAGGGATCCCGGCCACCAAAGATCCGGTCAACTCAGGTCCGGTCAGCCCTGACCCGGCCAGCCCAGATCAGGGAACGCGCGGGCTCTCGACGATCATTTATGCGTGCAATTTTTCGGAGCAATTCGACAGCAACTACGATGGCTGGCCCGACCATTGGACGCGACGTCGAGGTGCCGGTTTCCCTCCCTATCTGAAAGTTGCGATCGTCCCCGCCGATTCTGAGCGGCCGCGCGGTTCGCGACATCTGCAGATGAATCTCGACGGCGGGGCGATTCAAGTGAATTCGCCACCGTTGCCGATCTCCGACGACTACGAATACCTGCTCGAGGTTCAGGTGCGGACACAAGGCCTTCAGCACGACGCTGCTTTTGTGACCCTAACTTTTCAAGACGAAAATCGCAAGCCCATCGATACGTTCGCTTCGCCATCGATTCGGACGGATGGAGGCTGGCGAACGGTCAAGGTTGGCCCGTTTTCTCCCGACGATGAGGCAGCCAGGTTCGCGGTGATTGGCTTGCAGTTGCTGCCCGGCGCCGAGCAGGATTTGCGTGGTTCGGCGATGTTTTCCGAAATCAAGCTCGCCAAGCTTCCCAAACTCTCCTTGCGTCCTCAGCGTTCGCACGGTGTCTACACGCTCGGGGAGACCGCGGAGATTCGATGCACGGCAACCGGTATCGAGAATGTTGCCGGCATCGAATTACAGCTGCTCGACATGGATGAACAGGTCATTGACCGGACAACCCAGCAAGGAGCTTCGCAAACGTGGAGTCCAAAGTTTCCGGGTTCGGGTTATTACCGAGTCCGAGCGGAACTCCGCTTGCCCGACGGATACCTGCTTCATCGCGAAGTTCCGATCGCGATTGTTGCGGATGCGAAAACGCGGATCCGTGGGGAATTTGGCTGGTCGCTTGATCGTACGCATCCACTGCAGCGCCGCGATCGACCGGAGATGCGCGACTTGGTCGAGCTTTTCGAACGGTCGCTGGTGCATTGGGTCAAGTATCCGATTTGGAAAGATATCGACGATTCACAGAGCTTGGCAAAACTGAGTTGGCTGGCGGAACGATTGCATTTGGATCGCTTGCACCTTGTGGCCGTGCTCGACGAACCGCCGTCCACGCTGGTTGCCAAGGCGCGGGAGCGAGGGCCGTTGTCCGTCGGCGAGGTTTTTGCCGACAACCAAGCGTGGCCCGATGCAATCGACTCGGTACTTTCGCTGCTCGCGATGCATGTTCGTTGGTGGCAGCTCGGCACGGACAACGACGCAAGTATGACGGCGATTCCCAAGCTGGTCGAGCGACTCGCAGAAGTCCGATCTCGGGTCCATCAGTTCGGCTCGAATATTCGCATCGGGATTCCCTGGCCCTGGGTTCGTGAAATCGCGGAGGACGACAATCCGCCCTGGGATTTTCTGGTGCGAGGCGAAACCCCGAGCCTTACAAGCGATGAGCTGCAGAATTACTTGGTCGCAGCGCATGCCGGAAAGGAAAGCGAATCGCAACGAGAACGGCCTTGGCTGTCAATCGAGCCGTTATCGCGATCCGAATACGCGCTGGCGGACCGGGTTCAGGATCTTGTGAAGCGAATTCTCGTGGCACGTCAGCGGGGAATTCGCGCGATTTTTGTCACGAATCCGTTTGATTCCGAAACGGGATTGATGACCCCGGAGGGCCATCCAAGCGATCTCTATTTGCCGTGGCATACAACCGCGAGCCATTTGCTGGGCACGGAATATCTCGGCACCATGCAATTACCGCGAGGCAGCAGGAATCACGTGTTCGCGAGGGGCGACGAATTATTCATGGTGGTCTGGAGCGATCAACCGGTCGAGGAACGGCTGTTTTTGGGAAAAGATGCACGCTGTGTTGATGTGTGGGGGCGATCCAGACCGTTGGCGATCGATCAGACGGGGGGCAGGCCAGTGCAGCAAATCACCGCAAATTCCTTGCCGCAATTCCTTGTTGGACTCGATCCACTCGCAACCCGTGTGCGACTTGGTTTTCATATCGATACACCGCGTCTCGATACCACGCTTGGGCAAGAGCAACGTCTGGCTTGTCGATTTACCAATACCCAGGCTGCGTCCGTACAAGGCAGCGTTTCGTTTGTTGCTCCGTCATCCTGGCGAGTCAGCGATCGGAGCCGGAATCTTCAGATCGCATCGGGCCAAGACGAGGTTTGTGAGTTTCTCCTGCAGTTTGGCAGTGATGTCACGAATGATCGACAACCGATCCAGCTTGATCTCGATTTGAACGGCGAGCGGGAGCTGAAATTCAGCGTGTATGGCGCCGTGGAGTTGGGGAGCGGTGACTTCACCGTGGAGCTGTCGGCGCGTCTTGACGATCAGGGCAATTTAATCGTGGATCAGGTCTTTCAGAACCATGGCGACCACGCGATCGATTTCAATTGTGTGCTATACATTCCCGAGCGAGGTCGTCAATCGAAGCCGATCCGCAATTTGCGTCGCGGGCAGGTCATGAACACCTACATCATTCCTGATGGCGCCGAACTGGTCGGGAAGGTGTTATGGTTGCGCGCCGAGGAAGTCGATGGTGATCGCGTGCTGAACCAGACCTTGTTGGTCTCGCCCTAAAGCCTGGCGATCTTCGAGCAGCACTCTTTACGGCTTTTATCGCGGCCACGCTGTTGTGCGGTCCCAGCCGGTCGATTATCTTGCGGGGGCGTCTATTTCCCGCCATTTGCTCGAGGAGTAACGAATGTTAAAGCGATGGTCGATTCTGATGTTGATGGGACTGTTTGTAGGAGGTTTACAGATGAGTGCCTCAGGAGCCGAACCGAAGGTCGGCGACGAAGCGCCCCAGTTTGAACTGAAGGGCAGCGACGGCAAGGTCCACAAGCTCGCGGACTACGTAGGCAAGCAAGCGATCGTGATCGCGTGGTATCCCAAGGCCAAGACGGGTGGCTGAACGGCCGAATGCAAGTCGCTGCGTGACAGCGGCACCGCCCTGAAGAAGTTTGAAGTCGCCTACTTTGGCGCAAGTTGCGATGAAGAGCAGTACAACAAGGAATTCGCCGACGAACTGAAACTGGATTTCCCGCTGCTTAGCGATCCAGGACGCAAAGTTGCTCAGGCTTATGGGCTCGTCGATTCAGCTCAGGGATATCCCAAACGCTGGACAATCTACATCGGCAAAGACGGCAAGATCCTTCACATCGATAAGTCAGTCAAAACTGGTTCCCACGGTGCTGACGTGGCTGCAAAGCTGAAAGAACTGGGGGTCGCCGAGCGGAAATAGCCGGTCAATCCTGTTCGCCTGACAGTACGACGTATATTCCCCTGGTGGATTGCATGCTGCGATCCGCCAGGGGATTTTTTTTGCCTTGTCCGTTGACGCCGTCGTTGTCAGGAGATTTCTTCGTGTCCGCCATCCTTGAATGCGCTGGTTTGAAATCCGGAAGCGAAAAGGAAACTCGCCGATTACGAGTGTTGCATCTCATTAATGGCGAGCATTATGCGGGTGCCGAGCGAGTGCAGGACTTGCTTGGCCGTTACTTGCCGGAGCTCGGAATCGACCTGGGGTTTGCCTGTTTGAAGCCAGACCGCTTTCCGCTCGTGCGGCAGTCACGCGATGTTCCGTTGTGGAATGTCCGGATGCGAGGCCGGGTAGATCTTGCGGTTGCGGGTAACATTTTTCGATTAATACGGGACAACAATTTTCAGCTGCTGCACGCGCATACGCCGCGTTCGTTACTGGTCGGCCGGATCGCAGCCGCACTGGCCCGCGTGCCGGTGGTCTACCACGTTCACAGTCCGGTTCAACGGGATTCGACGGATCGCCTCCGAAATTGGATCAATGCTGCATTTGAGCGGGGAGGCCTCAACGGAGTACCGCAATTGATTTGCGTTTCGCAAAGTCTGCGCAATTATCTCCTCGAGCGCGGGTGTGAGCCTGAAAAGATCTCGGTGGTTCCCAACGGCGTTCCCACCATTGATTGCAGTGAAAAGGCTCCCAGGTCAGACGGAATGTGGACCTTGGGAACCGTTGCGCTCTTGCGGCCCCGCAAAGGTATCGAAGTTCTGCTCGATGCCATCGCGCTGCTACGCACGGAGTCCGTACCGGTCAGGGTTCGCATTGTCGGTCCCTTTGAATCGGCGGAGTACGAGGGGGCTTTGCGACAACGAGCTGCGGACCTGAACATCGAGGATGCGGTCGAGTGGTTTGGTTTTACCAAGCACGCTCAACAGGAGATGCAAAAGTTCGATTTGTTTGTGCTGCCCAGCCTGTTTGGCGAAGGAATGCCGATGGTGGTGCTCGAGTCGATGACGGCGGGAACGCCTGTGATTGCCTCGGACGTGGAAGGTATTCCCGAAGTCATTCGCGATGGTCAGGACGGACTGATCGTTCCGCCGAATTCGCCGCGACATCTGGCCGATGCGGTGAAGCGATTCGTGAACGGCGAGGTCGATTACGCTGCCGTTCGATGCAGTGCGCTCCGTCGGCAACGGGAACAGTTTTCCGCCGATGCGATGGCCAAGGGAGTTGCCGACGTCTATCGCCGCCTTCTGCCGGATTGATTCTCCTTTCGATTTCGCCTCCAATCGCGTTCGCCGTTTCGGTTTGTTTCCTGCTTGGAGGCTGCAGCGATGACGTTGCGCTCGTTTCGCTTGATGGCAAAGGTCTGCTGGCGTTGGCTTTCTTTGCCGCATGAAAACCGGTTCTCTTGCGCCTTGGCAACGTGGTTCCATGCGAGCCTTTGTTTGCTAGGAATCCTCGATCTGGAAGCGAGGATCGTTCATCCGCAGTCCGTCTTGCGCGCCGCGGATCGCGTGGAGACCGTGGCGGGGACGGGACGTGATTCGGCCAACGGCAGGGAAGGCTCCGCCGAGATCGTGAATATCGGCGAGCCGTTTGGTGTCGAGGTTGGTCCGGATGGAGGACTCTACGTCACCGAAGTCAAAAATCATCGAATCTGGCGGATGGATCTGGCGTCGAAAATGTTGACCGTTGTGGCAGGGAATGGCACGCGGGGATACTCGGGTGACGGAGGCCTCGCAACCGATGCGCAACTGAACGAACCCTACGAAGTGCGTTTTGATGCCGATGGAAACATGTATTTTGTGGAGATGATGAATCATCTGATTCGCCGGGTCGATCGCCAGACGCAGCGGATCAGCACGGTCGCCGGCGCGCCGGAACCTGGATTTGCCGGTGATGGTGGTCCCGCCAGGTCGGCGCGATTTCGTCAGCCGCACAGCATCGTGCTTGATGGAAGAGACGGGTTGTGGATCGCCGATATCGGCAACCACCGAATTCGCCGAATCGATCTCCGGTCCGGAATGATCTCGACGGTCGTCGGCAATGGCGAAAAGGCGTTGCCAAAGTCAGGCATTGCGGCCGCAGGGCAGCCGATTCTGGGGCCACGTGCTCTCTTCATCGATGGGTCGACGCTTTGGATCGGACTTCGCGAAGGCAACAGCATCTGGAGCATGAACCTGGATTCGGGCATCCTTCGTCGCGAGTGTGGAACAGGGCAAGCCGGGTATGCAGGCGATGGCGAAGATCCGCTCGACGCCCGATTGAACGGTCCGAAAGGGATTGCTGTAGATCGGAAGGGCAGGGTGCTGATCGTCGATACGGAGAACCAGGTCATTCGCGCCTTCGATCCTAGGTCGAAAACGTTGTCGACTTTGGCTGGAAGCGGGAAACGGGGCGCTGAGGGCGCTGATGGCGATGGCGGCGACGCCCGCAATGCCGAGTTCGATCGACCGCACGGAATCGGTGTTGGCCCCGATGGGGTGATCTACGTGGGCGATACGCTGAATCACCGCGTGCGAAAGATTGTGAGTGACTAGCTGCGTTTCATCACATGCGATCGACAACGGGGATGCCGAGTAACGATAAACCCGTCTTGATGGTGCGGCCCGTCAGGTCGCAAAGCTTCAAGCGGCTCATTCGCAGCGATTCTGTTTCGGCATCTTTTACCGAACAATGTTCGAAGAACAGATGGAAAGTCTTGGCCAATTCGTACAGGTAGGTTGTGAGCAGGTTGGGCCGGTAATCGACGGTGACATCGAGCAGAGCTTGTGAAAACTGCGCGAGCATCAGGGCCAACGTTCGCTCCGCTGCGTGCAGGAATTGCAGGGGCGCGTCCGAATCGCGCAACGTGCCGGGATCGACAGAAAGTTTGCGGAAGATGCCTTGTACGCGGGCGTAGGAATACTGCAGGTAGGTAATGGTGTTGCCATCCAGGGCGACCATTTTGTCGAAGCTGTATTTGTAATCCGATTCGCGATTTTGCGACTGATCGTAGTACTTGATTGCCGACACGCCGATCAATTCCGCGATTTGCTTGCGCTGCTCGTCGGACAGTTCGCGCCCGCTGCGCTTTTCGTCATCGAGCCGACATACGACTTGATAGGCTTTCTCGACGGCTTGATCGAGCAATCCTTCGAGTCCCACGTTGTCGCCTGACCGCGTTCGGTAGGGCTTTCCTTCGTCGTCGAGGATGGTCCCGAATTTGATATGCCGGAGTTCGACATTCCCGTATTGCAGCAACCGTGCTGCCGCGAACAGTTTCTCGAAATGTTCACTCTGGCGATGGTCGACGACATAGAGAATGGCATCGGGATGCCAGGTTCGCATGCGATAATCGATGGTTGCGAGATCGCTCGTGGCGTACAGGAACGCACCGTCCGACTTGCGTACGATCATCGGGGTTTCGAAGCCGTCGAGGAACACGCACATGGCGCCGTTGCTTTCCCGCGCGAGTCCGTGTTGAACGAGTCGATCCACAACCGCCTGCAAGTGGTCGTGGTAGAAGCTCTCGCCCAATTCGTGATCAAAGTGAATGTCAAGCCGCTTGTAGATCCGTTGGATTTCGTCGCGGCAGTTGGGCAGAAACTCTCGCCAAAGTTGGAGGTTCTCCGCGTCGCCGCCATGCAGTTTGGCCGTTTCCTCGAGCACGGCTTGGCCGATCTTTGCATGGGCCTGTGCGAGTGTCGCGAGTTGCGGATTGCTATCGACTGCGGCGAGCTTTGATTCGAGTTCGGAAAGTTCGTCGGTCGCTTCTTTCCATTGCCGCTCAGCACGGTGCAATTCGGCGGCCGCCTTTTTTCGCATGGATGCGGCGTCGTTCGCCCCTTTGTCTTTGGTTTCCTTCGCTGAGCCCTGGGGAGCAGAAGCGGGGTCGCTCGGCTTGGTGGCCGATGCGGCAGCGAGTGCAGCCTGACACTGTGCGACGGCTTGCTGACGCTGAGCAACCCGTTGCTTGAGTTCGGGTAATTGCTGGCGACCTTCGTGATACGAAACCAACTGATGCACTAAGCGGTAGAGTCTGCCTAACTCGCGAACGGGGCGCTGTTGATACTGCGTCGGATCGACGAAGTTCTTGTAGCCGTAAATGATCATCCCGAACTGCGTTCCCCAGTCACCCAGGTGATTATCGCTGATGACCCGATGGCCCAGAAAACGCAGCACGCGATCGATGGCATCGCCAATGACGGTTGATCGGATATGGCCGACATGCATTGGCTTGGCGACGTTGGGCGAGGAATAGTCGACGACGATGGTCCGCGGCTGCGTAGCGCGTGGCACCCCGCAACGCTCATCGTTGCACGCTTGTTGAAGTTGATTGGCAAGCCACCCGTCGTGCAGTCGCAAGTTGATGAAGCCGGGACCGGCAATTTCCGGGGTGTGGCACATGTCGGCTACATCAACTGCGGCAACGATCTGCGTTGCCACGTCGCGTGGCGGTTTGCCGAGCTTTTTCGCCAAGGGCATCGCAAAGTTGGCTTGAAAATCCCCGAATCGCGGATCTTGCACCGGCCGGATCATCTCCAGCAGTTCCTCAATATCAGACGAACCGACAGCGGACGACTCTCCAGCCGACGAC
This sequence comes from Planctomycetota bacterium, assembly GCA_046045565.1. GTDB lineage: Bacteria > Planctomycetota > Planctomycetia > Pirellulales > Pirellulaceae > VGZA01. The sequence goes on from JBJOLO010000035.1 coordinate 10,232, forward strand.
GGTCCAGCCGACGACGGTCCAGCCGACGACAGGGCTGCCAGTGCCGGGCGGAAGCGGGACTTGATTTCAAGCAAAATGGACATGCGATTCACATGGATAAGGAGGATACGAGCGACGCCAATGCGAAGATTGTAGGGCATGGCTTGCTCCGAATGAAGGGCGAGCGCCGCGTGGCTTGTGGACGTTTTGGCGTTCACGCTTGCCCGTCTGCCCCTCGTCTGCCGCTGCTACCGACGCGACGGCAAGGTCGGCCCGTTTTCACTTTTGCCAATGCTTGTTACCTTGACGGAATGACACCCATCCGCATTGCCATGTGGTCCGGACCACGCAATATTTCCACCGCCATGATGCGGTCGTGGGAGAGCCGGACGGACACGTTTGTTTGTGACGAACCGCTCTACGCCCACTACCTCAAAGTGACCGGTCTACCTCATCCGGGCGCTGCGGAGGTGATCGCGCACCACGAGACCGAATGGCGCAACGTCGTTCGCTGGCTCTGTGGTCCGATTCCGGGCGGGAAAACGGTTTTCTATCAGAAGCAGATGGCTCACCATCTCCTGCCGGAAATTGAAGAAGATTGGCTCGACCACGTCACGAATTGTTTCCTTATTCGTGATCCGGCATCGATGGTGGTATCGCTGAGCGAATTCATACCATCGCCCATTTTGACCGATACAGGTTTGCCACAGCAGGTGCGGATCTTCAAGCGGGTCTTGGAGCGGACCGGAAAGACGCCGCCCGTGATCGATGCCCGCGATGTATTGCTCGATCCGCGCAAGATGATGACGCGTCTGTGCGAGTCGCTCGGTCTGGAATTTCAGGAACAGATGCTGAAATGGCGTCCGGGTCCACGGGAGACCGATGGCGTTTGGGCGAAGCACTGGTATGCCAAAGTGTATCAGACGACCGAGTTTGGCACGTATCAACCGCCTGCCGAGGCGACTCCGACGGCTTTCCAACCCCTTGTTGATCAATGTCGCCCGCTTTACGAATACCTGCACCAGCATCGTCTGAGTTGATTTGCCAAACCTGAGGTTGAAATGCTCCAGAAGTACGATCCGCGCAACCGTGATATTCTCGTCAACATCAATGGCGAACTGGTGCATCGCGATCAGGCTCGCATCAGTCCGTTCGACTCCTCCGTGCAGGGCGGGGACGCAGTTTGGGAGGGACTGCGCGTCTACGACGGCCGGATTTTTTGCTTGCGAGAGCATCTCGACCGGCTGAGGTCCTCTGCGCTGGCACTCGCGTTCGCATCGATCCCGACTCACGAAGAAATCACAACGCAAATACGCCGCACGCTTGAAGCGAATCAAATGCGAGACGGCGTACACATGCGATTAACGCTGACCCGTGGCGAGAAAGTCACCAGCGGAATGGACCCGCGGCTCAACACCAAAGGCCCAACCCTGATCGTATTGGCCGAGCACAAAGCGCCGGTCTACGACAAGACAGGTTTGCGACTGATCACTTCGACGATCCGGCGCCCGTCCGCCGACGTGCTCGATCCCAAGATTCACCACAACAATTTGATCAATTCGATCATGGCGAAGATCCAGGCGAACCTGGCCGGAGTCGATGATGCGCTGATGCTCGATGGCCGCGGGTTCGTCGCCGAGACCAATGCGACCCATATTTTTCTGGTCAGCCAAGGTGTTGTGCGAACACCTCACGTTGCGGCCTGTCCGGAGGGGATTACCCGGTCGGTCGTCTTGCGGATCTGCCGCGAACGGAAGTTGCCGTACGAGGTCTGCGATTTGTCGTTGACTGAGGTTTACCGAGCGGACGAGATGTTCTGCACGGGGACGATGGGCGAGTTAGCCGCGGTGGTCGAGGTGGATAGCCGAAAAATCGGCGACGGCAAATCGGGTCCCGTGACCGCGCAATTAAGCGGCTTTTTCCGCGAGTTGACTCAGGTCGAGGGCGAACGGCTCGTTCCGTGAGACCGGTGCGGGTCAGCCTGCGGGAAAGAGTTCCTGATGCCGCAGCTCGGCAGCCCGATCCTTCCCGCCACTGCACTGCAGATATTCTTCGAAGCAATCCACGCCAAAAAGATGCTGCTCCAGGAATGCGTGGTATTGGTCGGGCGATTCCTCGGCCTGCAGCCAGGCGCGGAGGTGGGATTCATCCGAGTAATACTCGTACGGCATGTTGCCCGGATAGCTTCCCATCGGCACTTCGCAAACCGCATCGACGCAGTAGAACGGAATGCAGGTGCTTGTCGGATCATCTCGAATCGAGTCATTGGGCACGATTCGTTCGCAGCTGACGATCAGTCGCTTGGAGGCGCGGGCAAGGTGCCAATCAGCGACCGACGTACCGCGAATTCTGCAGTTGCCGAACCGGTCGGCTTCGTGAACATGAATCACCGAGACATCGGGCCAAAGTGCTGGCACAGCGACCAGGGGAATGCCCGTGAAAGGACACGCGATCGTACGTGCTGCACTGTGCTTGAAGGTGTCCGTGCCTGCCATGCTTCGCAGGGGCAGGAACGGCACGCCCATCGCCGCAGCCTGCAGTCGCACGGCCAAGGCATAGTTGGTCCATTCGCAGATCTCGACTTGGCCGCTCTCGATCACTCGGCGAGCGTGCGGTGACAAACCGCGTGCTTCCAAGCCGATGACGTAGGCGATATCGCATTTTGCGAGCAACTGTCCGCGACCGGTGTCGTTTCCGGCGCAGAGGATTTGAAAATCATGAGTGGCTGTGTGGCCGGCAAAGCTGAGCGACTGTTTTCGTTGTCGCACGATTTCGTGCAACAGCGAGGTGGCAATGCGGTTGCCGCCAAATCCGCCTGAGCCAAGGTAGTCGCCATCATGTACGAGTCGCTGAATTGCATCGCGAGGATCGGTGACTTTATCCTCGAGACGCTTGTTGCGGGCACGAAAGGCAAGGCGCGCCTCTTCCACATGCGGACTGGAAAAAAGCGGCTGCTCAAAGCTCGTCATATCGCGGCCCTACCTCGGAATCAATCGACGAATTGAAATTCGTTACTCGCCAACAACGCATGGATGAACTGACGCAGCAGCTCGGGATCGCCAGCGGTGACAAAGTCGAGTGCCAACTGATGCTCCTCCGGCGCAGGTTCCCGTCCGAGAATGCGTTGATAGGCGGCACGCACCTGCTCGCTGATCTGGTCCGGCATTTGTGTTCGTAAGGTCTCTGCCAACGCGAGGCTTTGCTGTTCGAGTAACGGGCCGTTCAGTGAAAACAGCTGCTGCAGCGGGGTTGTGGTCGGCTCACGCGCGGCGACGTGTGATACCGGATCAGGGAAATCGTGCAGACGCTGTAAATCGGTCAACTCGCGTCGCTTTACCTGACCGTAGATCGTGCGACGAACGTTCTGTGCATCCGCCAGGCTCGCAGGGGGACCACCGACGCGAAGGTCGATGCGACCACTCGCGGCAAGGATCGAGTCTCGCCAGGTCTCCAGGTCGAGCCTGCGAACAGGACTGCGCCAAAGCCACAGGTTATCCGGGTCGCGGCCCATGCCTTGGTCCATAACCGATTGGCTGTCAGATAGGGGCGGCAGATGCGAGGCTTGGCGGTAGGTTGCCGACAAGAGAATCTCGCGATGGAGTTTCTTCATCGACCAACCTTGCGTGATGAATCGGCGAGCCAGCTCATCGAGCAACTCGGGGTGGCTTGGCGGTTGTCCTTGCAATCCGAAGTTGCTTGGCGTTGCCACCAAGCCGCGGCCGAAATGCTGACGCCAGATACGATTGACGATGACGCGAGCGGTTAAAGGGGCGGCTTGCGTGACCAGTGCGTCCGCCAACTCCAAACGACCGCTTCCGTGGCGAAAAGCGGAAAGGCTTGCTGAATCGACTGCACGATCGTCGGGTTGGAATCGCAGCATCGAGAGAAACCGTCGCGGGATGACCGGGCCGAGGTTGCCGGGATTGCCGCGGATCTGAACCGCCACATCCTGCGGCTCTCGCTCGCGGTATTCCAACTTCGTTCGATTGGGCCCGTCAGGCAGCACGTGCAAACTTGCCTCGCTGACTCCGTACACCCATGGTGCGTCAAAAAACGGAGTCTGACGAAGCAGAGCGAGGACCGCTTGTTTTTCATCGATTTGCTTCTGTAGCTCCTCCGTCAGCGGTTTTTGCGGCAGTAGTTTGTCGAGCTCTTCTTGCAGTTTCTTCGCC
>JBJOLO010000048.1:0-8172 GCA_046045565.1 Planctomycetota bacterium
CGCGTGTTGGTGTGGGACGAGCAACAACCGGCTCAAAAGCAGGCTTACGAGAATTTTCTAGGGAATGCGATTGCGAATCATCTGGAAAAACAGCCGGGACTGCGTGTGATTTCCGCCCACATTGATCAGCCCGAGAAAGGGTTGCCTGCGGAATTATTGGATAGCACCGACGTGCTGGTGTGGTGGGGCCATGTGCGACAGGGGGAGATCTCGACGGAGAAAGCAAGAGATATCGTCGCCCGCATCAAGCGAGGCCAACTGGCCTTCATCGCGTTGCATTCGGCACACTGGTCCGCTCCGTTCATGGAGGCGATGTACGAGCGCACGCGCGAAGACGCGAGGCGACGCTATCCCGATCCACCGAATGGCCCCCCGGTAAAATTTGAATTTATTGCACCTGAAGGGCGTTTCGTCCCCACGGCCGATTCGCTGATCACGCCGGCCTACTACGCAGTACGACGCGGCGAGCAGCTCACCGTTCGGGTCGATCTGCCCAACTGCGTGTTTCCGGCCTACCGCGCTGATGGTAAGCCGAGCACAGTAAACGTGATGAACCGAAACCATCCGATCGCTCAAGGACTGCCCGAGAGCTTTGAGATTTCACAAACGGAGATGTATGCCGATCCGTTCCACGTGCCGCAGGCCGATGAAGCGCTGTTTGAAGAACGCTGGTCCGCCGGCGAGAGTTTTCGCAGCGGGCTGATCTGGAAACTTGGTGAGGGACGCGTGTTCTACTTTCGACCCGGACATGAGACGTTTCCGGTCTACAAACAGGAGCTGCCGTTGAAAGTCTTGTCGAATGCTGTGAAGTGGCTCGGCTCCCATCAACGCAAACAGCAGTAGATGGCGGCGCGCGGCCGTACCCCTTTCGAATAAAACGATCCTTTCGATTGCAAATCCTGCTTCGAGAAACACCATGTTGAACGCGGCACGGGATTGCTCGACTCTTGCAACGACATGACTTTTCTGCCATGCTCCGACGCCGACGGCAGGTTAGGTGATCTACCTACGACCAATCGCGAGCCAGAACACGCATGAACACGTTGAAGACGTTCCCGAGGCGTCTGCCTCATGTGTATGCCGCACGCTTGCAGCATGAGCCAATCCGGTGGTGCTTGTTCCGCGTCCTTGCGAGCATCGCTTTCCTCATCGGAAGCGAGGCCATTCTCACGCGGCACGCTACGGCCCAGGATTTTGCGAAGGACGTTCGGCCGATTCTTGAAAAGCGATGCTTTGCATGCCACGGCCCGACGAAACGATCGAGCGGTTATCGACTCGATGTTCGCGCGGCCGCAATGCGTGGCGGAGAAACTGGTCAGGCAGCAATCGTTCCGCACGACGCCAAGGCGAGCCCCCTGTTTCGCTACATCAGCGGTCAGGACGAGGCGATGCAGATGCCGCCGCGTGACAGCGGCGTGCCGCGATTGACTGCTCAGGAACTCGCCACGATTCGCAAGTGGATCGATAACGGACCAACGTGGCCGGACGAGCATGCGGGAGGCGATGTCGATCGCCGAAAGCATTGGGCGTGGCAACCGATTCGCCAACCCGAGATACCGAGATCCGACATCGATCCTATCGATGGCTTCATTCGTGCCAAGTTGGCGGCCGACAATCTCGTGACCGCGGCCCCAGCGGACGATCGAACGTGGCTGCGGCGCGTGTACTTTGCGATTATCGGTTTACCCCCTTCGCTGGAAGACCTGCATGCATTCCTGGCCGATCCTTCATCCGAACGACGCGCACGGGTTGTGGATCGGCTGTTGGAATCGCCGCACTTCGGTGAGCGGTGGGCTCGCCATTGGATGGACCTGATGCGTTATGCGGAGTCGCGTGGTCATGAGAGCGACTTCGGTATCGCCAATGCATGGCGTTACCGTGACTATCTGATTCGTGCATTCAACGCGGACGTTCCCTACGACCGCTTTCTCAGCGAACATATCGCCGGTGACCTTATTCCCGCCCGACTCGATCCCACCACGGGCGCGAACGAATCGATCCAGGGCACGGGCTGGGCGTTTCTCGGCGAGGAAGTGCATAGCCCTGTCGATATCCTGCAGGACGAGCGGGAACGAATCGACAATAAGATCGATGTGCTCTCGAAGACCTTTCTGGGCTTGACCGTCGCATGCGCGCGTTGCCACGATCACAAATTCGATGCCATCACGCAGCGCGACTATTACGGTCTGTGCGGGTTCATCGTCAGCTCGAGTTTTCGCCAGGCGCGTTTCGAAACGATGGAGCAACACGCGCAAGTGGCCGAAGAGCTTGAGGCATTACGAGTGAAGCATCGACGTAACATTGCCGGGGCACTTGCCAAATCGGTGCGTCCGGGATTGGCAAAAACAGCTGCATACCTTGCGGCTGCGCGGCGCAATCTGGCCGGCGCCCCGGCGGACAGTCCGGCGGGCATACAGCTTCAGGAACGCATGCGAGCGGAGGGGCTCGACAGCAAGCAACTTGCCGCATGGACTGAGCAATGGAAGCAAGCGCTATCCGATCCAACCCATCCCTTCCATCTGTTTGCACGGCTTGCCGCCGAGCCTGCAGTCGAGAACGAATCGCAATTCTCCCAACGCGTTGCCAGGTATATCGCAGCAGATGAAGAGGTGGCCGACGACTTTGCTACGCACGCACGTGTGATCGCCGATTTTACGGAACCGGGACAAACCCCTTGGAAAGTCGACGGCCCGACGTTTGGTCGGCGACTGCGTGAGGCAGGCGAGATCATGCTTGGAACCAGCGCTGCAGAGCCGCTGGAACGCGTGATGCCCTATGGCGGCGCCGTCGCCGATCCATTTTGGAAATCGCTGAAACTGACTGCCGATAACGAGCTCGATTCGGGACGATTGGGCGCTGCATTGCGTTCGGGCAGGACTTTGGTCACGCCGCGGGTCCGGCTCACGTCGGGACGACTGCACTATTTATTGCGAGGCAAAGCCAGTGTTTATGCCGGAGTCGATTCTCATCTGATGATCGAAGGTCCGCTGCATGGTTCGCTGGTTGCCGGATTTGACGCTGGTTCCCGTCCTCGCTGGGTCACCCACGATCTGTCGCTGTACGCGGGTCACTTCGCGCACCTCGAGTTCTCACCGCAGGGCGATGCGGGCTTAGATGTGATGCTGGTGGTCGAATCCGATCATCCTCCATCTTGGGTTCCGCAAGTTGGCTGGCGCCCTGAAAAGGAAGTCAAGACCTTTGACGCCATGGCAAAGTCGCTTCAGTCAGACCTGATGACGGCGGCGGCCTTTTTAGAAGATGACAAACTCGTCGGGCAGCGCCGTCTTGCGCCGCTCGCAAGCTGGATCGTGCAGAATCGTATTCTGCTGGGAGCCGACAATGCGATGCTGGCGTCGTTAAGCGAAGCGTTTTTTCAAGGACAGGCCGCCCTGGCGAAAGCCGTTCGTTGGGAATCACGTACCGCCATTTCATGGCAGGACGGTGCGGGAGTCGAAGACCAGGTGCTTGCTCGTGGCAAGGCCGATCAAGCGGGAGAGTTTGCGTGGCGCAGCTTGCCCGCTGCTCTTGGCTTTCCTGTGATTCATCGCAGCGACTCGAGCGGTCGTGCGGAACTCGCACAGCAACTTATCGATCCCGACAATCCGCTGGTGTCCCGCGTGATCGTGAATCGTGTTTGGCAACAGCTGTTTGGGCGGGGAATCGTGGCAACGCCCGACAACTTCGGGGCAATCGGTGAACCACCAACACACCCGGAATTGCTGGATTACCTCGCATGGACATTCCGTCGCAATGATGGCTGGTCGATCAAGCGTTTGATTCGGCGAATGGTGCTAACCGATACCTTCGCGATGAGCAGTCGCCCTGCGTCGGAAGCGGCTCGAGCAAGAGATCCTGCGAACTTGCTGCTGCACTGCATGCCGGTACGGCGACTCGAGGGGGAAGCGATTCGCGACGCGATGCTGGTCGTCTCCGGACAACTGAACGCATCCCAGTCCGGACCTCCAGTGCCGGTTCACCTTACCGAGTTCATCGTGGGTCGTGGTCGACCGGACACCAGTGGCCCGCTGGACGGCAAGGGACGTCGCAGCATCTACACCTCGTTGCGCCGCAATTTCCTGCCGACGATGATGGTTGCATTTGATTTCCCGACTCCGTTCAGCACGGTGGGACGACGCAATGTAACCAATGTTCCGGCACAGTCGTTAGTGATGATGAACGATCCATTCGTGCATCAGCAGGCAGCGGCCTGGGCTGGTCGGTTGCTACGCGAATTACCGCGGGCGGACGACAGCGCACGCGTGCAGTGGCTGTTTGAGACCGGCTTCGGTCGACCGGCAGAACCCGAGGAGATTCGATTGGCACTCGAGTCCTTGTCGGCCTTCCGCGCACTTCCGAACGGAAATAATGAGGTCGCGAGTTGGGCCGATCTTTGTCACGCGTTATTCAACGCCAGCGAATTCATTTATTTGAAGTAGGAAATGATGAACTTCAAGTCTTCACTTCCGTTACCGGCCCTGTCGCGTCGCGCATTACTTGGCCGCGCGGCCAACGGCTTCGGTGGCCTCGCGCTGGCTGCGCTGCTGAATTCGCCCGACAGATCCCATGCCACCGGGCCATTCGCAGCCAAGCCTTCGCATTTCCCCGCCCGAGCCCGCAGCGTCGTGTTCCTGTTCATGGAAGGCGCGGTCTCACAGGTCGATAGCTTCGACCACAAGCCGATGCTCGAAAAATGCGACGGCCAGGATCCGCGGCAGGCGATCGGCAAGCTGGAGAAAACGCAATTCGAGAATATCGGCCGCGTGCTCAAATCACCCTGGAAATTCTCGCCACGCGGAGAGAGCGGTTTGCCGATCAGCGATCTTTTTCCCCATATCGCCCGCTGTGCCGATGATCTGTGCGTGATCCGTTCCATGACCTCCGAATTCCCCGAGCACACAAGTGCCAATTACTTTTTGCATAGCGGACTCGGATTGCAGGGTCGGCCGAGCATGGGGGCCTGGATCGCCTATGGACTCGGGAGCGTGAACGAAGACCTGCCCGGATTCGTCGTCTTGAACGGCGGACAGATTCCATCCGGCGGACTCGATTGCTTCGGCAGCGGATTTCTGCCTGCCGCGTACCAAGGATCGCTCTTGAACGCAAACGGCGCGGCGCTCGCAAACATTACGCCCTCGGAAAATCCACAGTCGCGACAGGCGGTGAAACAACAACTGGTCGAACGTCTCAATCGCCTGAATCTTCGGGAGACGGGAGGAAATGATGCACTCGAAAGCGCCATCGCCAACGCCGAACTGGCCGCAAGGATGCAGGTCGCGATTCCCTCGCTGATGGATCTTTCTGGCGAAAGCGAGTCGACCCAGCGGCTTTACGGACTCGATGCGGAATACGTGCACACCCGTACGTACGCTCGACAGTGCATACTCGCGCGACGCATGGTGGAGCGAGGTGTGCGTTTTATCGAACTGACGATTCCGATGGTGGATGGCTACAACCGCTGGGATGCCCATGGAGGCTTACGAAAGAACCATGGCGATAACGCTCGAGCCGTGGATCAACCGATCGCCGGCTTGCTGATCGACCTCAAGCAACGCGGTTTGCTGGACGAGACGCTCATCGTGTTCGCGGGTGAATTCGGACGCACGCCTTTTGCCCAAGGCGGAGATGGACGTGACCACAACGAACATGGATTTAGTGTCTGGCTTGCCGGTGGCGGAATCCACGGCGGGATGGCTTATGGGGCTACCGACGAGTGGGGCTACCGCGCCGTACAGAACAAAGTGGAAATGCACGACCTGCACGCTACGCTGCTGCACTTACTGGGGCTCGACCACACCCGACTGACCTTTCGCAGCGGCGGACGCGACTATCGACTCACCGACGTCCGCGGCAACGTCATCCGGGACATCTTGTCGTAGAGAGTCTTTCTCCCGAGGCTTAGCGGCTTGTGATGCCTCTCCGTACCTCGGTAGATGCCACGCAGTTTCAATGGATCGCGACACCCTCGCCGGGGGAAACCCTCGTCCCGGTTTCCACGCGGTTCCCCGCCGACTAAGATGCAGATAGGCCTGTAGCTCGTGGACGGATTCCAACACTTGAAGGGCAAACTCCGTGGATGTCGGCAGCTTTCTTTCGCGAACCTGTGGCGGTACGAGCCGACGGAGTTTCTTGCGGGCGGGCATGTCGCTTCCGCTTGCACTCGGCGCAGCTGACATCGCTGCAACGGGCATCGCTGCAACGCTTATCGGTGGAGGCGGGATTGGCGGGGACGGATTCACCGCAACGAATGTGGTGGCGGCCGAGGAGCCACGCGGTCGCGTTCGAGCCAAGTCGGTGATTTTTATTTGGCTTTGGGGTGCACCAAGTCATTTGGACACCTTTGATCCCAAACCTGGTGCACCTGCCGATGTGCGAGGACCGTTTGCCGCCATTGAAACGCGCACGCCCGGATTGCAGTTTTCGGAATTGCTTCCCAAGCTGGCCAATCGCAGTCACCTTTTCAATGTCGTTCGTTCGAACGTGACGTTTGCCCCGGGGCACCCGGACGCCGGGACGTTCGGACTTACGGGGTTCCCTGAGAAGCCGTTACCGGTGAAGCCCAACTTCGGTTCGATCGTCGCCAAGCATCGCGGCGAAAAGGGCAGCCTCCCGGCCTTTGCCATGCTTGGGCGAGGCATCCCAAAAGATGTTGTCCGAATCGTAGACGGGTATGGAGCCGGCACGCTTGGAAAAGCGTACGAGCCGTTTCTGATCAGTTGTTCCGAGCATGGCGAGGCGGAGATCCCGTCGCTGAAGTTGCTTGACGGCCTCTCGCCGCTGCGCATTCAAGATCGTCGCGCGCTGCTAGGTACGCTCGACGCCGTGCGACGACAGACGGAAGCCGATCGATTTCAAGACTGGTCGCGTCTTCACCAGCGAGCGTATGAACTACTCTCCGTTCCCTCAGGCCGGAAAGCGCTCGATCTGACACAGGAATCCGCGCAGACGCGCGATGCCTATGGGCAAACATCGTTCGGTCAAAGCTGTCTGATGGCCCGCCGAATGGTGGAGGCAGGCGTTTCGTATATCCAGGTGAATTGGAGCGAGTACGTCGAGGCGATGACGCCTAACGCCGATTTTGGCTGGGATACGCACATCTACAATTTCGAACTGCTGCCCGACCGCCACTGTCCGATTTTCGATCGCGCGATGTCGGCCCTGTTGGACGACCTGTCGCAGCGAGGGTTGCTCGAGAGCACCCTCGTGGTGGCCATGGGCGAGTTCGGTCGTACACCGAAGATCACGAACCGTGCGGCCCGCGATCATTGGCCTCGTTGCTATTCATCACTTTGGGCCGGAGCGGGGATGACAACAGGCCAAGTGATCGGCGCCAGTGACCGCCTGGGCGGTGATCCTGTCTCCACTCCGATCTCACCACTCATGGTGGGAACGACGATCGCCGAGTTTGCCGGTCTCGATACGCAAGCGAGGGCAGAATTGAAAGTACTTGAGGGAGGGACGAGTGTCCATGAACTGCTCGCGTAGCCGGATCTGGACAGTCGTCTTCATCATCGGGGTATGCGGCGCATGCCCGCCTCTCGATTCCTGCACCGCAGAAGAAAAGCGGCTGACGACCGATGGCCGACTCAAAAGCAGCCCGGTCTTCGTCGACTCCACCGGTGCCGAGCTCGTTTTTGTGGTTCAGGAATCGGCCGTTCAATTGCGACTGATGAAGCTCACGCTTGACGATGGCAGCATCACGCCGCTTCACCCGACGCAGACCAAGAATGAATTTGAGCCCGCATACTCGCGCGACGGAAAATGGCTGAGCTTCATTCAAAGCCGGGGCAATCTTAGCTTGGCGGTTGTGATCAAGAACCTGGCAAACGGGACCGAGACGGAAATTCCGCCGGGCGGCGGCTTCTCCGGTGCTCGATCACCCGCCATCGCGCCCGATGGTGCCATGATGCTTTACTCTTATCCCGAATCGGAGACGCAGAGCATTCTGGCGATGGCGCTGCCGCAAGGAAAGCCGCAGGCCATGATCGCCGGTCTCGGTGTGAATAATTGGCCGGACTTCGCCCCCGACGGACAGCGATTCGTGTTTGGCTCTTCGCGCGATGGCAATTTCGAAATCTATACGGCGAAGTTGGATGGCAGTGACGTGCGTCGTCTAACCAAGGAACCGCTGCAGGATCTGCGGCCTCGCTTTTCGCCCGACGGTCAACGCATCGT
>JBJOLO010000095.1:0-5658 GCA_046045565.1 Planctomycetota bacterium
TGAGAAGCCATAGTTCATTCCTTGAAGATCGGTGCGATGAAATCGTGAACGGCTTGCGTCGCGAGCTCTGTGCGATCGCTGAAAACTCGCATGGGCAAACCTTGCGTATCCTGATCGCAACGATCACGTTACCCCGATCCAGCGACGGTCCGCAAGGGAGCGCATCATTCCTCGGTACAGCTGAACTTGCCGATGGGATCGCCGCGTTGCTCGTTTTCGGTCTGCTTTCGACCACTTTTCATGCCGGAGCAATGGCAGCGGGGGTTGTCGCGTTTCCCCTGCACTGCGTACGAAGTTTCGTCGTGATGGTTGCAACGAGGTTTCCAGGTCGTAGAATCGTCGCTCCGCGGCCCTGAGTGCCGAGCGGCCATCATGCCTTGACGCCGCAACCGAAGCTCTGGCGAACGAAGAAAAAAGAACAAGGTTCATGGCCAACGAAGACAAGATCAACGAAGACAAGATCAGCGAGCAAATCATCAAGCGGTTTCGCGTCCCGCCCGGCGAGAAAATCCGGCTGAAGGATTACCAGACCGGATGGTCGCCCTCGAATAAGCTCGCGGCACTTAGCAAGGAAGACGCCAAAAAGCGGGCTGCCGAGTTGCTCGAATCCGATCTTGCATCGCTCGCCGAAGCCCAGGAGTTGCTCTACGCCGATGATCGCTACTCGCTGTTGATCATCTTCCAGGCCATGGATGCGGCGGGGAAGGATGGCACGATTAAGCATGTGATGTCGGGCGTGAATCCTCAAGGATGTCAAGTCTACAGTTTCAAGCAGCCATCGGCGGAGGAACTGGATCACAATTTTCTGTGGCGACATATGCGTGCGTTGCCCGAACGAGGGCGCATCGGCATTTTTAATCGCTCGTACTACGAGGACGTATTAATCGTGCGCGTTCATCCGGAGATCCTCGAGCGACAGAAGTTGCCGCCGGGAAAACGGGGTAAGTCGTTTTGGGAGCAGCGCTACGAGGACATTAACCACTTCGAAAAGCACTTGGTGCGCAACGGCACGGTGATCCTCAAGTTCATGCTGCATGTTTCCCAGGAAAAACAAAAAGAGCGGTTCCTGGAGCGACTCGAGCGGTCGGAAAAGCATTGGAAGTTTTCGGCCAGCGACGTCGCCGAGCGGCAATACTGGAACCAATACATGGAGGCCTATGAAGACGCCATCAGTGCGACCAGCACCGAGTGGGCGCCCTGGTACATTATCCCGGCCGACCAGAAATGGGTTACGCGGACGGCCGTTGCGAACGTGATCACCAACACCCTGCACTCCTTGGATTTGCACTATCCCGAGGTCAGCGGGGAGCAGAAAAAGGCGATCCAAGAGGCAAAACGACAACTCGAATCCGAGTAGCCACCCGGGAACTCGTCGGCTGGCTGTTGACCGGCCTACTTTCCCCCGAAAACTATCGACGCATCGATACCAGTTGATATAATCAGTGTCGGCGGTCTGGGCGGCCCCTGGGGGACTCTCTGGCCACTGCCGCGTCGTCGAGCGGGTGCCAATCAACGACGAGCGCGGATCCAGCCGTGTCCTGTACACGACCCATCCTCCTACCGACCGAGAGCCCCCCATGCCTCTGCGACGCCTCATCCCCGTCTCTGTCGCGGCCCTCGTAACTGTCGTCTTGTTCTGCAGGTCCGCTGAGATTCGGGCGCAGAGCCCCGAGCCGATCGTGTTGCGAGGACATCTGTCTGATGTGCTGATGGCACAGTTTGTTCCCCACAGCGAGCAGGCCGTAACGGCAAGCGCTGACGAAACGGCCCGCTTGTGGGATCTCAAGACCGGTCGCGAGCTGCGGCAGTATCTCGGTCATACCGGACCGGTCTATTGCCTTGCGGTCAGCAGCGATGGACGCACCTTGGTAACCGGTTCGCAGGACAATTCGGTTCGAGTCTGGGACATCCCGCTCGTCAAGCCGATCCTGCGCGTATCGGGGCACGATCAAGGGGCATCGGCAATTTCGTTGTCGCCCGACGGCCGTTTCCTGTTGTCTACCGGCGCCGATCGGACCGTGCGTTTTTGGGACGCCGTTCGATTGCAGACGCAGGCAGCCGCGATCGGACCGTCGTCCGACGTTCCTGATCGCACTGCAGCGGTAGTACGTGCAGGGCACATCGCGGAGGTCGTTGCCTCGGCCTATCGAGCCGACGGGATGATGTTCGCTACAGCGGATACTGCTGGCGAGATTCGACTCTGGAGCCCCTATCTCGACACACCGACGGCGGTGATCGGCAATCATGCGGGCGGCGTTACCGGCTTAGCGTTCCATCCCAACAACCAGCAAGTTTTCTCGGTGGGAGTCGATGGTACTTTGCGGGCCTGGCAATTGACATCGACGCCCGCAAAAGAGATCGCAGCGGCAAGTCCGATTCGCGATTTGCTTGTGGTGCCGAATCAAATGCAGGCGATCACGGCTGCCGACGATCTGTCGATTCGCGTTTGGGACTTGGCGACCGGCCAGCCGATTCGTGAATTGCCGAAAGCCGCAGCGCCGGTAACCAGCATGGCACTCGCCGCGAACGCGGCTCTGTTGGGGGCAGGCGATGAGACGGGGCGGATTCGCGTGATGAATTTTGCGGACGGAGCTGATCGCGGTTCCCTGGCGGGGCACGAGGGCCCTGTGCGGGACGTCGCAATCCTGGCCGACAACGCGAGAATGATCACCGCCGGACAGGACGGCACGGTTCGCTTGTGGCAATTGCCAGCGCCTGCGGCGCCACTCGCCGGCCATACGATGCCGATTCGGACACTCAGTTCCGCGACCGGCGGGCAGTGGTTTGTCACGGGGAGCGACGACAAGTCGGTGCGCGTTTGGAACCCGATGGGACAGGCGGTCCGTGCATTGCTCGGGCATCTGCAACCGGTGACCGCCGTAGCCGTCCGGCGCGATGATCAACAGCTGGCCAGTGGCGACGCAGCCGGAGCGTTGCATCTTTGGGGCGCGACCGACGGGGCGGCAGCGGGGCAGATTTATGGACATACCGGAGCCGTGACGTCGATTGATTACGATCGCAGCCAGCCAGCGGTTTGGACGGGCGGCGCCGACGGCACGATCAAGCGTTGGCAATTGCCACTCGTGCCGCCTCGACCTTCGCCAGGCCACACGCAGGAAATCCGTTCGGTCGCCGCGTCGGCCGATGGCCGATGGACCCTGACCGGTTCCATGGACCAAACCGTGCGCGTGTGGGATCAGATGAACGGGCAAATGGTTCGATCCTTTCCCGAAGCGACAACCTTGGGGCCGATCAACGTGGTGGCGTTGAGTGCCGATGGCGCTATCGCAGCTGCGGCCGGAGATGCCGGCATCGTGCAACTGTGGAATCTCGCAGATGGTACCGCGCGGGCGAAGCGGATCATCGGCACGGGCGCGATCCTCGACTTCGCTTTTTTTGCAGACGGCAAGCGGTTCGCCACGCTGTCGCAAGACCAACTGCTGCGGATCGGGTCGCTGCCGGAAGCCGTGAAGGAACTTGCCAACGACGGCGCGGCGTACGTTGTGGCGGCGACATCCGCGGATCGCAAGCGATTTGCCGTTGTCGGCCAGTCGAACGGGAAGCCGGCTGTTTTTGTTCGCGATCGCGAGCAGGGCAAATTGCTGGCGACCGTCGTGGGCCACGAAGCGGCCATCACTGCCGTCGCATTGAATACGACGGGCACACGATTGATCACCGGTTCCGCCGACAAGTCGGTTCGCATCTGGAACGTGGAGGCAGCGCCTGCAGAGCTGAAAAAACAAGAAGGGTTCGCCGGTCCGATTGTGGCCGTCGCGATCTCCGATGACGCCACGATCGCCTACACCGCGGCGGGCGAGAATGTCGTGCGACAATGGAAGGTGGCCGACGGCATGGAGGTTCGCCAGCTGCAAGGACACACGGGGGTTGTGCGGCAGTTACAACTGCGCGCCGCGACCGTTGCATCGGCCGCCGACGATGGCACGGTGCGACTGTGGGATGCCGCCAGCGGTGCCGCCACCCGAACCATGAACCATGGCGGCGCCCTGCGATCGCTCGAAAGCTCCGCGGACGGGACGAAGCTGTTGTCGATGGGGAGCGACCGGACGGTCAAGCTTTGGAATGCTGCGGACGGAGCCAGCCTGCTCGCCATGCCCGCTGCCGCTGCCGACCTGGCGACCGCAAGTCTCGCCGGCGACGGCCAGCAAATCGCCGTCGCCGCTGCCGACGGGATCAAGATCTATCAAGCGGACGGCAAATTGCTGGAGCGAATCGAGAGTCCGTTGCCGGTGCCGGGCGGAATCGTATGGACCGAGCCCACCCGCGGCCTGATCGTTTGCCGCGCCGACGGCCGACTCGATGCCCAAACGATTGCCGTTCAGCAGGCGGTGGCGATGCCCGACGCCGCGACGCAACATCTTGCCGTTTCGCCCGATGGAAAATGGCTGCTGACGGCGGGCGCGATGCCGATCATTCGTTGCTGGCCGATTGCGAACGGCCTGGTTGTACCGCCCGCAACGGTCCGCGGACTGACCGCCGCCGCCGGTCCGGTCACCGATCTCGCATTCAGTCCGGATGGAACGCATTTCGCCGCCTCCAGCGAGGACAAGACCGTCGCGGTTTGGGACACGGCCGCTTTTGCGGCTGCCGCGGGGGATCTGCCGCCGAAGTGGAAGCTCGCTCATGACGCGCCCGTTCGCGGCCTGGCGCTCGCGAACACCGAACCGCGTTTGGCGACCTGCAGCGACGACGGCTTCGTAGCGATGTGGGATTTGCGAAGCGGGAAATTGGCGGAGCGGATGACACAGAGTCAACCGCAACGCAGCGTTGCGATTGCAGGGAAGACGTTGGTCAGCGGCGGCAAAGACATGATCCTCCGCACCTGGACTCCTGCACTATCGCAGATGATGATTGCCGACCCTTCTGCCGAAGCGGTTGTACAGATTTCTGCCGGGACCGGCGAAACGGCACTGGTCGCGATTACGGCGAGCGGGAAGTCGGTCCTGCGCTGGAAAGCGGATGGTTCCCCGCTGCCGCCGCTCGCTGCTGCGGCCCCGATACGCAGTCTGGTTTCGACCGCTGATGGAAGCAAGGTGCTGGGTCTCACGGCTCAGGGTGACGGACTGCTTTGGACAGTAGCCGACGGTATGGCGAGGGGAACGTTGAAACTGGGGGCGAACGTATCGAATGTCGCGTTCAGCAAAGACGGATCGGAACTCGTCGTGAGCGATCAACAGCCGCGAGTGCGCGTTTTTACGACGGAGCCGTTGCGATTAAGCGAAGAGATTCCCTTCGCGGCGGCGGTGGAGCGAGCCGTATTTACGGGTGCGGAGGGGCGACATGTCGCGGTTGCCGGCGCGGTGCCGCAAGCGCAGGTGGCAGCCCGAGCACTGATCAAACTGCTGCCTGCGGGTGATGCGCCGATCACGTCGCTGGCGGTGGCCGCTGACGGTACCCGATTCTTTGTCGGCAACGCCAAAGGCCGCATCGTGGCCTGGAAACTCGCCGACCTCCAGCCGGAGCGAGCGTGGGATGCACACACCGATGCGGTTAGCGAATTGGCCATCACCGCCAACGGGCAGTCGCTGATCAGCGGCGGACGAGATAAAGCGATCAAGATCTGGAATACCGCAGATGGCATCATGGTCCGCGCGCTCCCTCAGGCGGCGGCCGTCGCCAGCGTAAATTTGTCGAGCGACG
>JBJOLO010000162.1:0-5180 GCA_046045565.1 Planctomycetota bacterium
AGATCGTCGGACCGCTGCTTGAGTTCCTTCAGATAGGCTAGGTCCTTCGCTTTGTCCTTAAAGAACTGATTCACGTACTCGATGGCGTGAATTCCGTAGTCTTCTTTGGCCGCTTTGGCAAAGTCGCGATTATCAAGTTTCCCGCCGAAAATCGTGCGATGCAGCGACCACTGCGCCAGGGAGATTTCAAAGAGGCCGGAACCTTCCGCCGCGGACGCCCCGTGGGCCCCCATGGACATGCTCCAAGCCGCGGCACCCGCGGCAGCCAGAAAGATGCGTCGATTCACCGACGGGGAAACTCGCGATGTCAGCGGTCTGTTTGCGGCCATGATGAGGGGCTCCAAAAGAGAATCATTCTGACTGTTTCTTGCAGTTTTCGCTCACTATAATGCCATCGGAGTCGGTAAGGGGAGTGGGGAACGGGCAGAAAATCGGGTGCAAGAGCCCGACTGGAATAGCCCCCCTGCCCTGCCCTGCACCAAACTCCTGAAGCTCCTGAAGTCTGTACTGGATAAGACTCGTCGGACCGAAATCGCGTTCGAGGTGCCTGATGAAGCCACGAGGCCGTGCATCGCTGCTCTTGGTCCTTTTCTTGATGGCGTCGGTAGCCATCGCAGGGGCCATCTTTTGGCGGAGCGGAAAGAAGCTCGAAACCGTTCCCGAAACGAAGCTTGCCGAACATCGTCCATTGGAGGTGCTTGCGGACGGCTACGTGTCGTCGAATGAGTGCCAGTCGTGTCACGAGAAAAACTACGATTCGTGGCAAGCATCGTATCATCGCACGATGACGCAGTTGGCGTCGCCCGAAACGGTGCACGGTGATTTCGGCGTGCCGCCGATGACGTTCGACGGCCGTTACTACGAACTGCAAAAACGTGGTGACCAGTTCTGGGCGGTGATGGACGATCCCGACAGTCGCCTCGATCGCAATGATCCCCTAGCGACTCGCATTGAACGCCCGATGGCGTTGGTCACGGGTTCGCATCATCTGCAGATGTACTGGTATCCCGTAGGCCAGTCCCGTTTGTTGGGGCTTTTGCCCGTGCACTATTTTAAGGACGACAACATCTGGCTGCCTGCCAGTGCAACCATGCTTCGCCCGCCGGGCGAGTTCACGTCCGACACAGGACGCTGGAATGTGCGATGCATTCAATGTCACACGACACACGGCCGGACGCGTCCCGAAGCCGCCGGCGCGGATTCACAAGTCGCCGAATTCGGTATCTCCTGCGAAGCTTGTCACGGTCCGTCCGAATCCCACGTCCGCTTGCGACGTGATGCCCACATCGCCGTCAAGGATGGCGAAAACAAAGAACGCGACTCCATCGTCAACCCAAGCAAGCTCGATTCGAAAACCGCTTCGCAAATCTGCGGGCTCTGCCATAGCTACACGATGGCCAAGTCGCGGGAGTCTGAAAACTTTGAGGCGACCCATGGCTTTCATTTTCGCCCCGGCGACCAGCTCACCGACTCCTTGGTGCTCGAACGCCGCGATGAGGCGACGCGTGAACACCTCAAATCCATCGGAGCTCGCCCCGATGCACATTTCGATGAGCGGTTCTGGAGCGATGGAATGGTCCGCGTTGCAGGACGCGAGTACAACGGCATGATTGGGTCGGGCTGTTTCGAGCGGGGCGAAATGTCTTGCATGTCGTGCCACTCCATGCACAAGCGGGATGATGACACGCGATCGATGAAGGATTGGGCAGATCAACAACTCATCCACTCGCGAGATTCCAATGACGCTTGTGTGCAGTGCCATGCTGCGGACCGCTACGCCGCGCCCGGTCACACGCACCATGCCGACGACTCACAAGGCAGTCGCTGCTACAACTGCCATATGCCGTATACTACTTACGGATTGCTGCGAGCCCTCCGCAGTCATCAAATTGAGAGTCCCCGTGTTGCGACATCGGTGAATACGGGCCGACCCAACGGCTGCAATCTCTGCCACCTCGACAAGCCACTCGCTTGGACCGCGAACTATCTGTCTGAGTGGTTTCAACAGCCGGTCCCGAAGCTCTCTGAGGATGAGCAGCAATTGTCGGCCGCCGCGTTGTGGGCTTTGTCGGGTGATGCCGGCCAGCGAGCGATTGTGGCCTGGAATATGGGATGGGCGCCGGCGATCGAGGCGTCCGGCGGAGACTGGATGCCACCGATCCTTACCCAGTTGATGCAGGACAATTACGAAGTGATCCGCCGCATCGGCTTTAAATCGTTATCGCAATTGCCGGGCTTTCAGGACGTCTCGTTCAACTTCGTCGGTCCGGTACCGGAACGCAACACGGCCATCCGCGAGGTAATGGATCGCTGGAATAAACGGGATCGCGAAACGCGTGTTGAACCCGCGACGGTGCTGCTCGATGAACAGGGCAACGTCGCACAGAAAACCGTCGATCGCCTGCTGCTCCGACGGAATCGCCGCTCCGTGGTGTTGCTCGAGTAACCTGCTCGATGGTGGAGGGGAAGTCCGAGTTGTCTCAGTCACAGCCGCACGCCCGCGAACAGCGCCGGGTGGCTCGGAACTCTTAAGGCTGACTCCCCGGTGATTTCGATGATCCGGGTGTGGGGCCGGGATTGGGGTAGGCAGATGCCGGATTGACCGGCGGAGTGCCGCCGGCTTTGCGAACCAACTTGGCCACCTTCGCGACCGGGGGTGTTGCCTTCGTGGGGCCAGAAGCGGGGCCCGAAGCGGGCGGCGATGTGGGAGCAGGCGGCATGGGAGGCGGAGTCGGCTGCGCGGGCAGCGCTGCCGGCGGGAGTAAGTCATCGGGATTGATTAACAGCGACTCAATTTCAATGCGATGATGCACGCTGTTCGACGAGTCGCTCGGTTTGCCATTCCGGACCGGCATGTAATCAATCGTTTCTTCCCCCGCCCAGTTTCGGTTGTCGCCGGCTTTGGAATCGCTCGCTCGCGCAGGGCTCGCGGGTGTTGCAGGGCTCGCTGGTGTTGCAGGGCTCGCTGGTGTTGCAGGGCTCGCTGGTGTTGCAGGGCTCGCTGGTGTCGGGGCCGCGGCGGATTTTGCGGCGGTCGGTTTGCCGCCTGCGGCCGTGACAGCTGCCGGCTTCGCAGGGGTTGGCTTCGCTGGGGCTGGCGTCGCAGATGCCGGTTGGGTCGGGCTGGCCTGCTGCGTGCCCGGAGCGTTTGATGCGGTACGAGGTGCAATCGCGTCGGGGGCGGTGCCTGCTTCCTCGGGCACCGCAAGATCTGGCGCCACGCAAATCGTTACGCCGCCGACGGTAATCCGCTGACTGGGTGAAACCTCGACATAGACCGCGCGTTGTCCATCGACAAGCGTGCCGTTGAGCGACCCCAGGTCGCGCAGCATCACTCGGCCGCCGTCTTCGCAAAGCTCGCAGTGGTGACGGCTGACGAGCGTATGGCGGAGTTTCACCGATGCGCCTGCACCTCGACCGACAATCAAGGGCAGTTTCAGTCGAAACACCTTGCCGGTCCCGGGGCCGTCGACGATTTTGATTTTCACGTGCATAAGTCACGTCGCTGCGGGCCGGGATCAGGAGCGATACGACGCATGGCAGTCGTCGCAACTTTTGTTGATGTCGCTCACCGCCTTTCGAGCTTGATCGTCGTTATCCAGCTTCACGGCCTCGACGGCATCGAGTGCCGCCTGCTTGAGCTTCAAACAAAACGCGCGATACTCAGGCGTGTCCGCATCCTCCATGCCCTCCTTCGTAAGCACCTCGCCGATGGCAGCGACAAGCTGCGCCTCGTGCAGGAATTGCTCTTTGTTTGCTTTGAAGGTCGCCTTGTCAGCCGTCCAGGTTTTCATTTTCGAATCTTGCGAGACTTCCAGCCGCTGCATCAAAGGTGATCGGCCGCACGTTTGATCCCAGGCGGTTTTCGCTTCCGCGTTTCCCTGGCCGGGGAACCCGCTGCCGCCGACAAGCTCCTGCAGATCCTGCTTCCGATTTTTGGCCTCAGCGTACACCTGCGAATTGCCGCCCGCTTTGGCGTTCGCTGCGGCGCGAGCGAACGCATCGCGAGCCCGCGGTGCGTCGTTCTTCCACCGCACGTCCGATTCGTACTCCGATGCGATGCCGAACAGCATCGCCAATACCGTGAAATGCATCCGCGCTGTTTTGTATCCCTTGCCCGCGAAATCGGTCGGCGTTGTTACGCTCTCGTCGATGCCCTGGCGAATCGCCTTCACTTCGTCTTCGATCGTCGAGCCCGCGATGATCGTGCTCCAGCTGCCGCCTCCCCCTGCTCCGCCGCTCGCCGACGGATTCGCACTCGCGCCGCTCGCAACAGCACCTCCACCGTTCCCGCTTCCACCGCCGCCGTTCGGTTTCGCCTTGCTCGCCACTCCCATGTCCGCCGGCCGATCACCAACCAGCACGTTGCCGTCGAAGATGTTCTCAAAAAAGATCTTCCGCACCTCTTTCTCATCCCACGTCGGCGGCTTGGCGCGACGGGGTTTGCCCTTCGTTTGTGCCCAGGCAGTCGTGAAGACCGCAGTGAAGAGGGCCGCGATTGCGATGAACGAGATCATCGAGCGATATCTTCGCGGGTACGCGGGTCGAGCAAGAATCGATGCAAGCTTCATGACGCGTGGTTGCTCCTCAACTCCGAGGCAATAATTCCGAGGCAATCGAGAATACGGGGCAAGGGAACGCTGCGCTGTCCCCTAGAAACGGGCCTTCGGTCCAAGCACAGCCTGCAACGTGCATTATGAACCGCGGTGACAATCCAGGCAACATTCAAGTAACGGGAATGCCGGCAACCTGTTCCTTGTCGGACACCCGTCAGGTGGCAACGAACGCCATCCAATAGAAGACCCACCCTGTCGCGGCGGTTCCGATCATGCCGAGCGTAGCGGCCCAACCGAGTTTGCGATGAGCGGGGCTGTGACGGCATGGTTGTGGCGGACTTTCAAAACTGCGTAGCGCACCGACGATCGTCCAAATCCAAATCACCAGGGTCGGGATGGCAAACGAAAGGTGCACCAAGAGGCTCGTCATGACCGGACTCCAGCCCTCGCTTCGGTAGTACGGGGATGCGACAGCCCGTTGCCTCCAGTCGGTAAAAAAACGCATGTCGATTTCGAACGCGGCGACCGCGACCACGAGGATGGTCCCGATCGCGACTTGGAGTCGTTTATGAGTCAGATATTTGCGACGATTCTTGACCAACAGCACGCTATAGATCAGCACCG
>JBJOLO010000163.1:0-10208 GCA_046045565.1 Planctomycetota bacterium
ATCCTGGTCGCGAAAGGGGGCAATCCGCCGCTCCACCGCCTGCAATTCCAGGATCAAGTTCTGTTTGACAGCCAGGATCTGCAGCAGGCTCGGCATATCGCCCTGCGCGACAATTTCCGTCTGGCGACGGGATAAATCCCGCAATTGCTCCAGAACGGCGAGCTTGTTGCCGATAAAAGATGCGAGCAAATCCGTTTCCATCTCTTCCGTTCCGTCCTGAAAATGAACGCGTGTATCTCGAGTTCGTTTACAGCGTGATCAACCACGCCAACAATTGATCCCAGCCGGCTCGATCATAAGGCGTGGTCTTGGCAAATTCGGTGTCAGCCGGCAATCTGCGAAGCACATACTGGGCCTGCCGCAACGTTCCTCGCGCCTCCTCGTCGAGCGTCAACTGCCGGAAGCAATGGGCCATCTGGACCATCGCATCGATCGTTACAGGACCTTGCGGCAATCGATTGACAGCCAGCGACAATTCCTCTGCGGCGGCCGAGTAATTCTTCAGTTCGTACAAGGCATTGGCGCGAACGAAAAATGCGTTGCGCAACAAGTCGTTCTCGAGCGGACGCAGTTCCGTCGTTTCGCGACGTTGCTGCAGGTCCTCGCGCAAACGCTGCATCTCAGCCGCGACCGTTCGCAATTGCTCATCCACCTTGCGTTCAATCCGATCACGCGTCGCATCCAATGCGATTGCCGCGAGCCTGGCACGGTCGAGTTGCACAAGTGCCTGGCGAGCCGATGCGACGCGATAACGGGCTACATCGACTTGTCCGGCGGCAACTTGGCCCGCATCCGCATAGCGGGCGATCGCCTCGCCTAAGGTGTCCACCACCTGCTCGTAAGCCAGATAGACATCGTCCAAGGTGGGCGTGGTCGGCGTGGTATCGGGGGGATTCGCCGCGTTCCCGCCGGCCGCTGCAGGGGCAGGATTGCCCGCTGGCGCGGACGGATTATTCAACGGAGGCTTCGCGATCAGCAATGCGACCGCCGGATCATGAAACAATCGCTCGGCCTCTTCGAATTCCAGCAAACCGAGTTGGAACAGCGAATCGCGCCACTCCAAACTGCTGGGCGTTAGCACTTCACTGTCGAGATTCTCTCGCAACAAACGTTTGGCCGCTTCGAGATCGCGATTTTCCAGATGCGCTCTGCAGGCGACCAATCTGGCCCGGTAAATCTGCGGGTCGCGAGCGTAGAACTCCAAGCATTCCTGGAGTGCATCCAGGGCGGCGCGATTTTCACCGAGTGCCAAATGCGACTCAGCCAAGGCGACCAGTGCCGAAACGCGACGGCGACGCGGCTCCGCCATCAGGAAGTCACGATATTTACCGGTCGCGTTGCGAAAGTCGCGGCCACGAGCAAAGCACTCGGCGCTATTCCACAAATCCTCACTGTATTCGCGACTCGTTTCCCGAAGTCGAGCCAACCGGGAGAAGGCACGTCCCGCGCCCCGAAAGTGTTCGCGAGCTTCCGCTTCCACCGGTGCGGCGGCAGAATAGGCGAGCGACCCCGCTTGCTCAAGCGCGCTCAAGGCCCAGGCTTGCTTCCCCTCTGCCCGTAACCGAACGGCCGTCACTTCCGGAACCAATGGCGGCATCTCCCGAGTTAACTCCACGGCCCGAGCATAGTCACGCCGCGCGACGAATTGACGGAACGCAGCCTCAACTCGTTGTCGTAACTCGTTCAGACTCAGCCACGGGTTGCTGTACGCGTCAGGATCGCCCGCCTCTCGCAGCACGCGTCGCAGCGTGTCGAAAGCAGATTTGTCATCGCCGTCCGTCAAGCGAAGTTCCGCCTCCGCCATGCCCGCCGCGACCCCTTCGGGCGTGTCGGGATGAGCAGCGAACGTGCGATAGAACTGTTGCACGGCCGCGGCCCGATCACCCTGTCGCTTTAAGCATTGCCCTAGCAAATAATCGGCTTTCCGCGAGGCCGTGTCGCGATGGCCGTCCACATCCTGTGCCTTCCGCAGCAGCTTGACCGCATTTTGCAAATGCTCCGCCATCGCCGACTGCTGCGGTTCGTTCCCGTCCAACTCCTCGGCCGCATGCAACTCCAGTTGCGCACGCATCAGGAGCATCTCAGCTCGATCCGCTGCCAGGGCGGGCAACTGTTCCAAGGTACGGCGGCAATCGTCGTACTGATTCATGGCAAACTCGAGCCTCGCTTGCCGCAACCATCCTTCGACACGATCGGCCTCCGGCAGATCCTGTCGAGCCATGAACTGCGCATTGGCGTCTCGTGATTTCTCCCATTGCGGATTGGCATCACGGGCATAGGCCTCGGACAACAAACGCAAATGCTCCGTGGTGTTCGCACCGGGCGTTTCCAATGCTTCCCGAAGCACCGGCAGCGACTTTGCGTAATAACCCGCCTCAAATAGGCTGCGGGCGAGCAGGTCGAGTCCCGACTCGCGCCGCGATTCCGGAAACCCGCGAGCGTGTGCCTCTTCCAAGTAGCGAATCGCCATTAAATACAGACGTCGTCGCTGCTCCGGCACATCCGTTTCCATTGCGTCATGAACCAGGGCCGCTCCAAACACATACAACGCCCCGGTCACCGCCTCGGGTTGCTCGCCGCTGTGCGCGAACAACTTTCCTGCGACGACGCGTGCCTCGTCGTACTCGCCTGCATCCAACCGCGCGAGTGCCTCTTCTAATTCCACCGTTTCATAGAGGGCGCGACGTGGACTTAATTGCATGGCCGTCCAGACGATTAAAACGGTGACCGATGCAAACCCCAACACCAGCGCCACGCTGCGAGCCGGCGTTGTCCCCGACCAGCGACGAACCGCGGACAGCGCGCGAATCCAACGCCCCGACTTGCTCGCCGTGGCGGAACCCGCTTTCGTTTCTGGTGGAAAAAGGTCTTCCATATCGTTCGATTTGGCCTCGGTTCCGAGCCGGTTGGCTCGTGCGACCGCAACTCCTCAATCTGCAAACAGAGACAATGGCGCGGAAATAAGCGGCGGGTATGTACCCGATCCGGACGGACCCCGTCAAGGGAACTTAGGAAATGCTGTCGTTGGTTAGAAAGTCCGATCGGCAATCAATCACGACATGACCAACGCAAACTGCATGCATCGCATGCAAGCAACCGAAGCAAGGAGCTTCTACACAAGCCCAAGCGCTGCTGGCATCGGCAAAAACGCGCCGATCGAGTGCGACTAGTCTGCGATCAGAGAAGACAGCGATCAGAGAAGACAGCGATCAGTCCGGGATCCGAGAGCCTCTGTTTAGTTCGCGTCTTCGAACCAGGAGAGGTCTTCCGAACTCGAGCGGGAACCGGTGACCAGTTCCATCATCCAGGCGTCGAGATCCTGCAGCATTTTTGTGGTGAGTTCATCGCCGCACGGGTATTGCCGCAGCGTAATGTGCATCCCGGCGGCATGCATCAAGCGAAGATCGAGGCAGGACTGCTCTTCCGAATAATGCTTGGAGTCGCGGTTATGAGCCAGAAACATCGGCAGGTGCCGCGATCCGCTTAAGTCCCGCAACGGCATGCGTCCTGCCGGAAATGCGCCTCCCAACGACGCCACGCCCGCGAAATCACGCGGACGCCGCAAGCCAAGACGCATCGCCATCGAGCCGCCACACTGCAGACCGGCCAGGAAAATCCTGCTTGCATCGACGTGAAACCGCTTTTTGACCTGCTCGACTGCTTCGAGGATCCGCTGTTGGGCCAGCAGCGTTGCGTCCTCATCACCATCCCAGGCGAATCCCGCTCGGTCGATTAATGCTGTCACACCGCGGGGACTCACTGCGACATAATTGCGCATGCTGATAAAAGGCATTACTCGCTGTAATTGCTGCTCGTCGTCGCCAGGTCCATGCAGCCACACAAGAAGCGGGTAGGCGTAGTTCGCTTCGTAGTGCATCGGAGCAAATACACTGTATTGCCCTTCCGCGTGGCTACGAGCCATCGCCTGCTCAATAACGTACGACGATGCACTCTTCGTCGATTGCTGCGGGACAGGAGTTTTCTTCGAAAGCTCCGACGCATGCATCTGCAGCCGATTCATGAACAACCTGCTTCTTGATTTAGGATCTTCATCCTGAAGCGATATCACGGAGTTATCGCCGTCGTGAGCGAACTCCCGATCAGAGCGCCGGTTTTTGTAAAACAGCACCCTACTTTTGTCAACGCCAACCGATCCCGGCTAGCACTGACATCTGCTCCGCCCTGCTTGCAGCAACAGCAATCAACTCTGCAGATCGACACCGCAAAACATTCCAACGAATCGCAACGCTGCAAGACGGAAAGCACACACCCGTGCTTGCGGGCCTCAAGTCATGAGCCCGCAGTCATGGGCCCGCAGTCATGAGCCCGCAGCCATGGGCCTCAAGTCAAATTCGAGGAGTCAAAAAGAGGGTGCGCTGTAAACCGACTCGTGCGCATGAGCACGAGCCGGTTGCGGCTGGAATGGAATCGGACTCGGCACGGTTGCCGGTCGAAGCTTGCGAGACGACTAGCCTTTCGCCAGCAATTCGCCCATCGTTTTCACCAACGACTTCACTGCATCGACGCTCTTCTGGAAATTCGCTTTCTCTTCCGCGGTCAACTGCAGCTCGATGATCCGTTCGACGCCACCCGAGCCCAGGATAACGGGAACGCCGACATAGTATCCGCCGACGCCATATTCACGATCGCAGTAAGCGGCACACGGGATCAGCCGCCGCTTGTTTCGCACGATGGCCTCTACCATCTGAGCCGTCGCGGCCGCAGGAGCGTAGTACGCGCTGCCCGTCTTGAGAAGGCTCACGATCTCGGCTCCGCCGTCGCGGGTCCGTTGCACAATCTGTTGCAAACGCTCATTGGAGATCAGCTGCGTAACGGGAATACCGCCTACCGAAGTGCAGCTCGGTACCGGCACCATCGTGTCACCATGACCGCCCAGCAACATGGCCGTCACGTCCTCGACACTGACGTTGAGTTCCATCGCCAGGAACGTTCGATAGCGAGCCGTGTCCAGCACGCCTTCCTGTCCAATCACACGATTGGCCGGAAAGCCGGTTACCTGCTGCACGCGCTGCACCATCGCATCCAGCGGATTGCTCACCACAATCACCACCGCGTTCGGACTGGTGGCCTTCACTTGCTCCCCCACCGACGAAACAATCTTCGCATTGGTCGCCAGAAGATCGTCGCGGCTCATCCCCGGCTTGCGAGGAATCCCGGCCGTAATCACCACGACATCGCTACCCGCCGATTCCTCATACGAAGTCGTCCCGATGATGTTGGAGTCGAATCCGACGATCGGCGAAGCCTGCATCAAGTCGAGTGCCTTGCCTTTCGGCATGTTCTCGGTGGCAGGGATATCCACCAGAACGACATCGCCGAGTTCCGCGGCAGCACACCAGTGGGCCGTGGTGGCACCGACATTACCTGCTCCCACAATCGTGATCTTCGCGCGACGCATGCAAAACACTCCTTCTTGACTTTGCGGTTATGGAACGAACTTGGTGTTCACGTGAATGATGTTGCGTTTTCCTGGTCTTGCACTTTCCTGACTTTGCACTTTTCTAACCTTGCGATTCACTGACCTTGCGATTCACTGAGCCGCGTTCGATGCTGCCGAGGCCGCTTCCGTTAAAACAACCGCTGTCGGAAATCGCTCCCCGAAACGCCGAAACGGAATCACAAAACAACGACCAAAGATTCGGGGAGCTGCGTTCACATTGGCGGCACAGAACGAGCCTGGAATATCTCCCGCGTGGAGCGCGGCCGTCAAGTGGGGTTGCCACCGCGTCAGCTTTCCCTCTCACGTTGCGCATTGCGTTGCTCGGTCGATCGAACGACGCTCCACGCTGCCCCGTCTCGCGCGCCACCGCGAGACGCCACTTGATCATCCCAGCGGCATGCAGGTTGCCCGCCGAATGTTCGCCGGCCTGGTCCCCGAATCGGTCGTTCGGAACCGGCGTGGAATCAACCACGGTCCGGGCGCGTCATGCGATACGAGTTCCGTCACAGGATTTGTCACGGCAGCCGCGATGGGATCTGTCGGTGATCAATCGCTGGATTGCGTGTCGGCTCGCGGTGGGTTTCTTGAGGCAGACGGCGTGGGCGGTGAGACATTCGGTTCGGCCGGACGGATTTCACTCAGCCCCGAGAAGTCAACCGCATCCGGGCTCGGCGTGCGCCGGCGACGGGCATCGGATCGGTAGAACCCCCACACGACCAGTCCCACCAGTGCCATCGCCACCAGCCACAGGGTACCGAGAAAGGTTCCCGACTCGGGCTTTACTGATGTCCCCGACTCTCGCACGGCACGGCTCGCCATAAACATCGGGCTCACCTGCAACGGTGCGGTTGTCGCCGACTTGGATTCCCGCGCGTACTGCTCCGTGCCTTCCGAACGATATCCCCACAGCTTATAGAAGTATCCTTCGACCACAGCCGACTCGCGAAGTCGATAGACTCCCGACGCCGCCAGTTTCTCCTGCCACTCGGCCGGGATCTCCAGAACACAGCACGTCACTGGAAATGAATTGGCAAGGATCGGACCGTCTTTCCCCAAACGCACCGTCTGATCGCCGAGACTCACCAGAATATCGACCTCGAAGTACTGCTTCATGCCGAATCGGGCCTGCAGTTCTTCGTCATCTACCAGGACGCGTTTCACGGCGCGAGCGGTCCCGCGGATCTGCATGCGTCGGCCATGCTGCTGCCGCGGCTTTTGCAGCAGCGCTGCGATGTCGAATTGCAGCGCTGGATCGGGCGCCACATTCGCCGCCGCAAGCGGTGGGCGATCTTCCGACTCCCGTAATCGATTCACCGCCGCCAGCATTTGATAGAACGGCTCGCGCTCCGACTTTCCGATCGCCAGCCCATTCGCGGTTCGCACGCGATCAAACAGCGAAACATCGAAACCGGCTCCGGCAAGTCGAACCAGATCCGCAGTGATGCCACGGGCCGTATCAACGCGATCGGGCAGCCAGCCCACACGCTGAGCGACGAATACCAACTGCCGTCGTCCCCCGACTTCGACACCTCGCTTCAGAAACATCGCATCGATGCCCACCGCATCATCGGCATCAACTGACGGCCGCCACCCTTCGGGAATATCCCGCGCATACAGTTCGATCGCATGCGATTCCTGGCCCTCGACCATAATCGTTGCTCGCCAGTACCGATCGAATTCCAATCGCTGCTGCATCTCCGACGGCACCGCAATCGCCTCCAGGCGACGCAAGCGACCTCGAACCTGCATGATCTGGAATCGATGAGCCGACGGGTCGTCGGCGAGTTCGACCAAGGAGGCGGTGGGGGACCGATACTGCTCGAACGTCGCCGGACTCAACCGTGACAATCGATAGACGATTCGCTCCAGCGTCTCCTGCTCGCCAGCCCCGACTGCTTCGTTGTCCCGCAACAATTCCAGCTGACTGTCTTCCAGGCCGACCAGCAGCCGTCTGGCGGCGCGATCGGACGGCAGGCCGTCGTCGCCCGTCGGTGCACGATCTGCCCAGGGCAGCTCTTTGCGATCACTCTTCTTCGAGCCCCCGGCCGGGCCGGCTTGTGCAAAACATACGGCGCCCGGCTGCTCCGCGCTGAACCCGCTCACACCAAGCCAAGCCACAAGCAGCACCGCGACATGCCAACGACCACGCCTCACGCCGGGACGCATCGCACTCGTGTTTCCGCGTCGCGTCTTGCATCGAGTGTTGATTCGCGACTTCATGACGCACCTCCTGCGCCGTTCGTGTTCGGCCGACCGTCACGCGTTCGCCCCGAATCCGGTCCTGACGCGGACGGGTCCGTCGATCCACGTGCATCCGGGCCGCCGCCGGATCGATCCTGTTCGCCACTCGCCGGCACCTGCGTTAACTCGATGCGACTCGGCAACAACTCACGCGGATGACGCTGTGGCAGCGAACTGGTCGCCAGGCGAAACGCCCAAATGGCAAGCACGACACCGGCCGACGCCACCAGCGCAATACGCAACCACGGCAGGCGGCGGCGGGACGGGACTGCAACCGGCTTGGTCCAGGTGGGCTCCCGAGCCAGGATCAACGGCGCACGATTGATGCCGTCCGAGGCCAAGTAGGGCATCCGCTTGAAGAAATAACCGGTGAACTCCACCTCTTCAAACAGTTGAGTCATCTCCCCTGTCGGCGACATCGGGTCGATCGTCGGGAAGCCTTCGGGCAACCCGAGGGCGTACACGATCATGGGCCGCGCGGGACCACCGGCCGGACGCAACGTGAACACATAGTAGCCGTCGATCCCCCACTGCTTCTGCGGCTCGTTCAAACGATACGCTTGATGGACGATGCCGCGAACCGTAACCAGTTTTCCGCGATACGATCGCGGTTGATCGTACAACTGCAGGTATCCGGTCGGCCCGATCGAACCGCGCTTCAACTCCTGCGAGGAACTATCCGCGAGTCGCTCCAATAGCCGGAACCAACTCTCCCGTTCCTCCGGCCGGCTCAGCAACGCATCATCCCGCACCTCGGCAAGTGCAAACCGATCGAGCATGCGCTGAAACTCGACCGCGTACTGCGCGGCCGCCTCACCCGGATCCACGGACCGGCTGACGACTGATTCGCCTGCCAAACTGTTCGCACCTGCAGCCTTTTGTGCATCGGTGTCTCCTTCAGCGCGCCCCCCCCCTTCAACACCTTGCGACCACTGTTCGAAGCGCGGCCGCCAGTCGTCTGACCAGCGGGCGGCGATCCGATCGATCACCTGCCTCCATGCGTCCCGCTCGTCCGAAGGGAGTTTGGCAAGGGACTGCAGCGCCTGCATCTGGTAGTCGATCCAGAGCGTGTCGAGTCTATCCAACAACGGCAGCCAGTTTTCTTCGGTGATGCGATGCCGATGACGCACCGACCGAATACCGGCGAAAAGGGTCAATCGTTCGGACGAGGACAATTGCCTGTAGATTGTCTCCCATCCATGCTGCCAGGCACGATCGACGGGGGAAGCGTCGGCATCGAGATGCGTCTCCCGGTCCGACTCGGAGAGGGAGTTCGACACCTTGGGCGCGCGAACGATTGCGGATTCGGGGGACTCGGCTTCGCGTTGCAAGCGTGTATCAACCCGCTCGTTACTGCGTTCGGCATCGGTTAACGGAGCCCCCCCCGCAATGGGCCGTTCCGAGAAATCCCACCACGTGCCGTCGCCCGGTACGCGGAGATCCGGGACGAACGCCAGCAGGATCATCAATCCGGCGATCAGCAGAAAGATCCGAGCCTGAATCGATCGCGAGCGATAATTGGGAGGTCGCCGTCGAGGATCGTTGGACTGAAATCGTAGCACCATATCCAACATCTATACCAATTTTCCGACCAAGATGGCAGTCAGAGGCGGCGATCGGAGCGGATGTCGGGAGCCGTCAATCGATCGCTTGCGAAGCGTGTATACGGATGGCGACGGCAGACAACGCGAGTGGGTAAGCTTCGTCGACCTTGCCGTGTTTGCTGCCGGTGCCGAAGCGCATCATCTGATTGATTCTTGTCGCGGGGTGTGGAATAGTTGCGACTTCGAAAGCGACCCCTATAATTGGGTTTTCGACTGCGGACAGTTTCTGCGAGAGGGATCTGGCGATGAAGCAGTGGTGGATCGCGTGCGGTTTTGCGACGGCGATTTTGGGTGCAACAGCTGTCTGCATGGCGGAGGAGCCCGCCTCACAATTTCTGGACAAGCTTCGACAAGCCGGCTATTTCGACGCCGCAATTGACTATCTCGACGTAATGCAGGAGAGCCCGCTGGCACCTGCGAGTTTCAAAGAAGTGCTGCCGTACGAGCGTGCGGTGACCTTGTTGAAACAGGCGCGATCCAACCGGGATTTCGCGGTACGCGAGAAACAATTGGACGCCGCCAACCAGGCACTCAAGCAGTTCCTGACCGAACGCAGCGACCATCCGCTGCTGGCCGACGCACAGCGGGAGAGCGCGAACGTCGTTTTGGAACGAGCCCATCTCAAGATGGAGCGATCAAAAAAGCCGACCGAGGCGGCCAACAAGGCGCTGCTGCTGGGCGACGCCAGAAAATTGTACGACGAAGCGTATCAACTTTTCACGGCGCAACATACGCAACTGAAAACGCAACTCGAAGCGATGCCGAAACAACTCGACCCGAAACGCGATGCGAAGCGTTACGAGGCTCGCGAGCAAATGCAAAAAAACTACCTGCAGGCTCAGGTGCTGGCCGCGGCGGTCCGCGAAGAAGCCGCCGACACCGTGCCGAAGGGTTCGG
Source organism: Planctomycetota bacterium (assembly GCA_046045565.1). GTDB lineage: Bacteria > Planctomycetota > Planctomycetia > Pirellulales > Pirellulaceae > VGZA01. The sequence goes on from JBJOLO010000163.1 coordinate 10,204, forward strand.
ACGAC
>JBJOLO010000172.1:0-3235 GCA_046045565.1 Planctomycetota bacterium
AAACCGTTGTACGTCTTCCGGATCGGGCGGCAGACCGCGCAGATCCAAGCTCAGTCGTCTCGCCAGCGTAACGGGATCGGCTTGTGCCGACATCGCGAGGCCATGTTGTTGCAGACTAGTCAAGACAAAACGATCGATCGGATCGGTTGCAGCCGTGACTGCTTTGACGGGTGCGGTGAGCTTCGCGGAATCGACGCTGCGTACCGGCTGGAAGGACCAATGTCCTTCCCATTTCGCGCCTTCTGCAATCCACTGTCGCAGGGTTCTGATCTCGCCTGCCGAAAGTTTCTTTCCGGTTGACGGCGGTGGCATCACTTCGTCGTCGTCTTGGACGGTGATGCGGCGCATCAGTTCACTCGCATCAGGATCGCCCGACTTCACGCTGCCCGGCGCATCAGCGGTCCCCAGCAATCCCTCTCGCGTATCAAGCCGCAAATCGGCCTTGCGCTGATTCTTGTCGGGGCCGTGACAAGCGAAGCAATACTCCGACAACAGCGGTCGGACATCGCGATTGAATTCGATCGGTTCGGCAACCAATCGGGAAGCAGGTAGCAGGGTCGTCAGCAGTATCGCGAGCCGGCGAGCCCACAGAAAGGTGCGGTGCTGGTCAGGCCGGCTGAGATCAAGTCGAAATGTCGTTGCACGCTCTGTCATGATTTTCACTCCTTCGCAACGCTTCTATCTTACGAATCGCCTTTCAATGTCACAACGACAAGTCATTGTCGCGTGCGAAACACGATCACTTGGGGGAACGTGCCCCAGCTGGCCTCGATTGAAGAATTCGTGCGATGAGATAGCGACCGGAGCTGAAACGATGTTAGAACATGCGTTCCCGCGATGCGGCTCACATGCGGCGGCCTGAAATCAGGCATGGTGCCAAGGTAATCACGCTCGCGAGCCGGGACGCCACGTCAGTTATATGGAGCACTTTCCGAATGAAGTCTCAATCAAACCTTCCGTCGCAGGTAGCGATGGTTTGTCTGGTGTGGCTCGCGGGTTTTTTCGTTGCAAACGCCGCCTACGCACAGCAAGGCGAGTGGCGAATACCGATCGTGGGTGTCGGTCCGACGACAGTCGATCCGGTCGCGTCCGTGATTGCGAATCGAGCTCAGCGAAAAATGTACGTCGGCACGCTTTCGCGCGACGAGAAGCGATCGGGCCTGTGGGTCTACGATCTGAATGAGCAGGGCCAACCCGAAGGGACGCCGAGGAAATACTCGGATCATCCGGACGCGTTGCCTGCAGACCACCACAGTACAGTGGTTTGCCTGTTGCACGATGTGCAGCGTCGCAAGCTCTTCCTTGGCGTCCGCGGCTCGCACCCGACGCATGCTCGTGGCCTGGTGATGTACTCGCTGAACGAGCAAGGCGAGCCGACGGGGACGCCGGAAGCGTTTGATCACGGTAATACCCACAAGGCGTGCGATGCCATGGTGCTGCATCCAAAGAATGGGCGATTGTACGCGGTCGGATGGGGTGGAGAAGGTGTGTACATTCTCGATCGCGACGAGCAAGGTCGACCGATCGGCAGGCCGACCTTTCACAAGATGGGCGGCTATGGCGGCAGCGCTGTTGCCATTCGAAGTGACGGTTCGAAAATCTATCGTGGCACCTATCCGTCGGTGATCGAGGTATGTGACCTCAACCCTCAAGGTGAGCTTGTGGGCCAGTTCCGATCGATCGCGATCCCGGACGGACCGAAAGAATATGCACGCTTTGCTGCGATGGATCGCGCGATCTATTTTCAAGCCCCGGATAAACGCCTCGCATGGTTCCCTTGCGACGCAGCGGGGGAACTGCAAACAGCGATGCAATCGGCCGATGTTCCCGATTTGCAGGCCGTCGCGGGCGCTGACGCGCCTGACCAATTGCTGATCGCGGTTGCCACGCATTTCGATGACGCGATCACCGGGAGAAAAGTGACCAACGGTGTCGAACTGCGTCAGGTGGTGCTGAACGGTGATGGATCGCCTGGTGCGACCGTGCGGCGATCGCCCGTGCAGCTTCGTGCGGCGGCGACGCAGTTGCATGGCGGGGCCGGCGCCGCACTCGCCGCGAAATCACTGGGCCGCGACTTTCTTGGAAATCGCGTGGCCGGATTGCATGTGCGATTCACGTTGCTCGCGTTGGAAGCATCCGACACACCGCTTCCCGCGATCGATTCGATCGCCATGGGCGATGCCCCCGGCTATCTGCGCTTTGCAACCTCGACGCAGCACGCATGCGTCTACGGGATTGTTGACGGACAACTGGTGACGAAGCCGATCGCCGCGCTCGCCAAAGCGGGAGACCCATCCGCGGTTGGTACCAAAGATGCGGTGCGCGGGGCGAAGGCCGAATATGCGGATGTCATGACGCTGGACGCAGCGCGACAACGACTGATTGTCGCAAAGCGAGATGGTTCTCTTGCGATCTATCCACTGGACGTGAATGGACGGCCGGCAGAGACGTCGGAAGTGCTTGCGACGTCGCTGGCGAACATTGGTGCGGTGGTCGTGAATCCCAAAACGGGTGTTATCTTTGCGATCGGCGCGCCGGGCGGCCAGGCGCCTGCAGGAAACGGCGTGGTTGTGATTCCGGCAGGCTCGCATATCAGCGATGCGGTGTTGGATCTCGATCGTGGCCGTATTTACCTGACCGGTGCGTATCGCGGTCGCGAAAACACGGGCGTCGTCACGCTCGACGAAACCGGACGCCCCAAGGATCCGATGCCGCGTTGGTACGCAGATGGCATCCCCGTGGAAAATCCGCAACTGCGAACATTGATGTCGCGAGTGAAACTCGACGCGACCAACCGAAAACTGTACCTGGCCGGCGCTCAAGAGAACCCGACGACGCAACCAGGGTACCTGATCGTACGCGATCTGGACGAGCGGGGTGATCCCCTGGGCGAACCGCGGCCCTACCCCAGTTCGAACACGCGAGGTTCGTGCCTTGCCATAGATCTTTCGAGCGACCGACGCTGGCTCTATGAATCAGGATGGGGGGACCCGACGATCTTCGTGCGACGATTAGACGAGAACGGGGAACCGTCTCACGATTCGATCAAGTGGTCATGTGGAGGTCAGGGAAAACAGCAACTGACGTTTGTCACGTTGCCGTTCGCGAAAGCGACAGACCGGGCATCGACCCACAGTGGCATGGATAACCAGTACCTACTGATCGGAACCTATCCGTCGTTGCTGGAGGTGATGCCGCTGCGGACGCCAGGCCAGCCTGAACCGGGTGCGCTTGC
>JBJOLO010000176.1:0-6548 GCA_046045565.1 Planctomycetota bacterium
CCCGAGCCATCAACGGACGACAAGCCCGCTAGCGCATCCGGTTCGAGCGACTCCCAACCGGAGCCCAAAGGCGACGACGCCGCGGGTAGCGTCGATCCGGAACCGAAGGGCCTATCCCAACCGCAAGCCCCGCCCCAACCGAACATCGTCAAATCGAACCGGTTGGCCAAGGAGGCGAGCCCCTATTTGCTGCTGCACGCGCACAACCCCGTCGATTGGTATCCCTGGGGCGAAGAGGCCTTATCGAAGGCCAAGCAGGAAAAGAAACCGATTTTCCTCTCCATCGGTTACTCGAGTTGCCACTGGTGTCACGTAATGGAGCGCGAGTCGTTTCTGGATGAGGAAATTGCCGCGTTCCTGAACCAGCATTTCATTTGCATCAAGGTCGACCGCGAGGAACGCCCGGAGATCGACACGATCTACATGACGGCGTTGCGGGTATACAACCAACTGACGCGAAGCGGTCGCGGCGGCGGATGGCCGCTATCGATGTTCCTGACCTCCGACGCCGAACCTTTTTTCGGCGGCACCTATTTCCCGGCTCGTGACGGCGATCGCGGCGCCAGCGCCGGCTTCCTGACGCTCATACAGAAAATTGCCGAGGTTTGGTCGAGCGACTCGGAGAAAATCATCGAAGATGCGAAGACGCTGACTAAGTATGTCAAAGTCGAATTGGAGAACCAGCGTCCCGTGCTTGCAGCGCAGCTGGAGAAATCGATGCTGGACGGACTTCAGGCCGCCTTGTCCGATGAATTCGACGCCACGCACGGCGGCTTCGGATACGTGGCCAGCAATCCGCAGCGTCCCAAATTTCCCGAGCCTTCCAACCTGCTGTTTCTGCTTCATCGCATCGAGCGTGCGCGAGCAAGCGGCGAATCCGAAGAACCCGCGATGACGCAACTCACCACCACGCTCGACCACATGGCGATGGGCGGGATCCGCGATCACCTCGGCGGAGGCTTCCATCGCTACAGCGTCGATCGATACTGGCAAATCCCGCACTTCGAGAAAATGCTCTACGACAATGGCCAGTTGGCGACCGTCTATGCCGAAGCGTCACAGTTATTGGACCGCGAAGACTATCGACAGATCGCTCGCGAGATGTGCGATTTTGTCCTCGCCGAACTCACCGACACCGAAGGCGGGTTCTACTCGGCACTCGACGCAGAATCGGAGCACGAAGAGGGAAAATATTATCGCTGGACGCGCGAGGAACTCGATGCGTTCAAAGACGATCCGCAATGGGCAGAATTCGCGACCATCTACGGTCTGAGTCAGGAACCGAATTTCGAGACCGAGTTCTTCGTGCCGCAACTCGCCACACCGCTACTTCGCACGGCCGAATCGCAGCAGACGAGTTTCGCACAACTCCATCAACGGATGGCGGGAATTCGAAGCAGCATGCTTCAAGTTCGAAGCCAACGCGAACGACCGTTGACCGACACCAAAATCCTGACGGCGTGGAACGGACTGATGATACGCGGCATGGCAGATACCGGCCGCATTCTGAATGAGCCGAAGTATGTGGAGTCGGCCGCCAGGGCGGCCGACTTCATTCTCGCCAAGTTGCAGACTGCTGACGGCCGCCTGTTAAGGACCTTCGGCCAGGGCGAGGGGCGTCTGAACGCCTACATCAGTGACTACGCATTCTTTGTCGATGGCTGCCTGGCGCTGCATCGAGCTACGAAGGATGAGCGGTGGCTGAAGCAAGCCGAGCGTCTGACGGAGAAACAGTTGGAGTTGTTTTGGGACGAGCGGGCGGGCGGGTTTTTCTTTACGACCCACGATCACGAATCGCTCCTGGCGCGAACGAAAGAGTTATCGGATTCGGCCGAGCCCGCCGGCAATTCCGTGGCTGCGGAGAACCTGCTTTCCCTGGCAGATGCATTGAACCGGCCCGAATACCGGAAGAAGGCCGAATTGACGATCCTCGCAGCGGCGAGGCTGCTCAGCGATGCCCCGAGTGCCGTTCCGCGGTTATCCGTGGCACTAGCCCGCTTCCTGGAAACGTCCCCGACCGAGTAACGCCCGGCAATTGCATTCCGGCGATCGAAACCTGACAATACCGGCCTCGTGTCTGAGTGGCCGGCGTCGCATCCGCTCCGTCGCTCGTCGCGTCTCTTCCCGAGGATTCCATTGATGAATAACCGATTGCTGATCGCTGCGTTCCTCGCCTTGTGCTGTGTACCTGCGACGATCCTTGCACGGCAGCCGAATGTGATCGTGATCGTTGCCGACGATCTGGGTTACGGAGACCTCGGCATCCACGGCTGTAAAGATATCCCCACGCCGCACATTGATTCCATCGCGAAGAATGGCATTCGCTGCACAAACGGTTACGTTTCGGGGCCGTACTGCAGTCCCACGCGAGCAGGCTTGTTGACGGGTCGCTACCAGCAGCGATTCGGTCACGAGTTTAATCCCGGGCCGCCCGGTCCGAAGAACGCCGAGGTGGGACTCTCGCCGAGAGAAATGACGCTCCCCGATCGCCTGCGCGGTGATGGATACCTCACCGGCATGGTTGGCAAATGGCATCTGGGTTACGGCGAAGAGTTTCATCCTCTCAACCGCGGCTTTCAGTCGTACTACGGATTCCTTGAGGGATCACATCGATACCTGCCCGCACAAGACCAACCGCTCACCATGCAGCGCGGTCGCAAACAAGTTCCGGAATCGGATTATCTGACCGACGCGTTTTCGCGCGAGGCCGTGCATTATGTGAAAGAACATCACGAAGATCCCTTCTTCCTGTACCTCGCCTTCAATGCGGTACACATGCCTCTGCAGGCGTCGCCGAAGTATTTGGATCGCTTTGCTTCGATCGCCGACACGAAGCGCCGGACTTATGCTGCGATGCTGTCCGCGATGGATGACGCGATCGGAGCCGTCTTGGGCGAGCTCCGCGAGAATAATCTCGAACAGGACAGCCTGATTTTTTTCATCAGCGACAATGGCGGCCCCGCGATCAACGCGTCGAGCAATGGTCCGCTGCGCGGTCACAAGGCGACCACCTGGGAAGGCGGTGTCCGCGTCCCGTTCTTCGTGCAGTGGAAAGGCACCTTGCCCGCCGGAGTCACATACGATCAACCGGTCATTCAGTTGGACATCGTTCCCACAGCGATGGCTGCTGCGGGGGTGGATGTCACACCCGAGATGAAACTGGATGGCGTGAATCTTCTGCCACATTTCGCCGGCAGCGCAACAACTCCACCGCACGAACACCTCTATTGGCGGTTCGGCCAGCAGATGGCGATTCGAGCGGGTGACTGGAAACTGACAAAGGCCAGGGGGCTCGAAACATCGGCACTGTACAATCTCGCCAGCGATGTCGGAGAGAAGAAGGATTTGGCTCAAGAGTTCCCCGACAAGTTGAAAGATTTACAGTCCGCGTGGGATGCCTGGAATCAGCAACTCGTCAAGCCTGCTTGGCCTGCGCCGCAAACGGCCGCATCCAACGAAGACCATGCTTCGGTGGACCCGGGGCAGCAATCCGGCGTTAAAAAGAAAGCCAACGCGGAACAGAAAGCAGGGACGAAGAAGAAACGCCGAACCGCACCCTGATCACGCGGGTTACGGGAACCACCGCCGGTCTACTGGCCGTGTTGGCACGGCTTCGATATGCTTCCGCTATGACTGAAGCACAAACGATTTGCCGCAGCCCGGAGCTCCTGTCGCGACACCACAGCGGACTGCTGGTTGTCGATGTCCAGGAGAAACTGCTCCCGCTGGTGATCGACCATGAAAAACTGGTATGGAACATCGAGCGATTGATCGATGGCGCGAGATTGCTTGATGTGCCGATGCTGGGCACCGAACAGTATCCTCGCGGACTCGGCGCAACGGTACCGCCACTCGCGGAAAAGCTCGGCCCGATGCCATCCAAGCTGACCTTCAGCTGCGGCGGCTGTCCGGGCCTGTGGGACCACTGGTCCGCTCAAGGTCGATTTCAGGTTCTGGTGGTCGGTATCGAAACCCACGTTTGCATTCTGCAAACGGTCTTCGATCTGATGCATGCCGGGTTTCGCGTTTTCATCGCCGTCGATGCGGTAAGCTCACGAGGTTCGCTCGACATGCAAACCGCACTCCGGCGCATGGAGTCCGCAGGCGCAACGTTGGTGACGACCGAGTCGGCCCTGTTTGAATGGTGTGAGACGGCGGGAACCGACACGTTCAAGCAGATCAGTCAGATCGTACGTCGTCCACCGCCTGAGATTCGCAGTCGATAAGCTTTCCGATCGCGCGCAGGATGGCGATTCGAGCGACCGGTGAAATTCGTTTCGATTTCAACGAGACCAACAAACACCACCCCTAGAACATAAAAACCGAAGGACGATGCCATGACCTACGTTGCTCCAGAGTTGACTCCCCCCGTTCGCGTGCTCATGGGGCCGGGGCCGAGCGATATTCATCCTCGCGTTTTGCAAGCGCTGGCTCGCGGCACGCTGGGACACCTGGATCCCGCGTACCTGAAGCTGATGGACGACTTGCAAAAGATGTTGCGCGAGTTGTTTCGCACCTCGAACCGCATGACGTTTGCGGTGAGCGGAACCGGTTCAGCGGGCATGGAAGCAGCCGTCGTAAATCTCATCGAACCGGGTGATTCGATTGTCGTGTGTGCCAACGGCGTCTTTGGCGGACGGATGGCGGATGTCGCGGGTCGAGCCGGCGGGAACGTGACCAAAATCGAGCGGCCTTGGGGCGAAGTGTTTTCCGTTGCAGAGATCAAGGACGCCTTGGTGAAGGCCCGTCCCAAGGTTGTCGGCATCGTCATGGCCGAGACCTCCACCGGCGCCTGGCAACCGATCGAGGAGATTTCGCAGGTCGTCCACGACGCCGGCGCAATGCTCGTGGTGGACGCCGTTACAAGCTTGGGCGGAGTGCCCGTGGAAGTGGACCGCTGGAACATCGACGTGATTTATTCGGGATCTCAGAAGTGCCTCAGCTGCCCGCCCGGATTGGCCCCGGTGTCATTCAACGACCGCGCGGTGAAAACGGTGATGGAACGCAAGACGAAGGTGCAGAGCTGGTATCTGGACGTCTCACTGTTGGCGAACTACTGGGGCCAGGAACGCGTGTACCACCACACCGCACCGATCAACATGTCGTACGCACTGTACGAGGCGCTGCGCATCATTCACGAGGAAGGCCTGGATGCCTGTTGGGCTCGCCATCGCCTGAACCATCAGGCGTTAAAAGCCGGTCTGTCGGCGATCGGCATCCGTTACGCCGCCCAGGAAGGCCACCAACTGCCCATGCTGAATGCGGTTCATATCCCCGAGGGCGTTGACGACATGAAGGTTCGAAACGGCCTGTTGAACCGATTCGGCATCGAAATCGGCGGTGGTCTCGGCGCATTCAAGGGTAAAGTCTGGCGAGTCGGTCTGATGGGATACGGGGCTCGGCCCGCCAATGTGCTGCTGTTCTTGTCGGCCTTGGAACAACTCCTGGCCGAGCAGTCGTATCACTTCGATGCGGGAGCAAGCATCGCCGCGGCCAATGCCGTCTATTTGAAAGGCGGGAACTAACGGCACTTTTTGCGACGACGACACCGAACTCTCGTTACCACACCTCGAACCGACAGGATCTTATTCGATGTCGCAACACCGAGTCCTGGCTGACACGCCGCTGGCACCTGCGGTACTGGCGCTGCTTGGAGACTCCGTGCAAATCGTCCCCTGGTCTGCACTGGAGTCCGCTTCCTCGATGTCGGTGGACGCGATCTACACGTACGGGCACCCGACCGTCGATGGTCCGATGCTCGATCGCTTAACGGGGGTTCGCGTCATCAGCAATTACGGAGTCGGCGTCGACCATATTCACCTGGACGCGGCTGCGAAGCGGGACATTCCTGTCGGCAACACACCGGGTATCCTGGACGGTGCCACCGCCGACATGGCCTTCGCGCTGTTGCTCGCCGCCGCCCGACGTCTGGTTGTCGGTGACCACTACGCTCGCAGCGCCGCATTCACCCGGTACGATCCAGGTTACATGCTGGGTCACGAGGTGCATCACGCGACGATCGGGATCATTGGCCCCGGCCGCATCGGGTCTCAAATTGCCAAACGAGCAGCCGGGTTCGATATGCGGATTCGTTACCACAGTCGCACGCGCAAGCCGGAACTCGAGCAGTCTTACCAAGCCATTGCGAGCAGCCTGGACGAATTGCTCGCCGACTCCGACTTCGTGGTGCTCAGTGTGCCGCTCACCGATGACACTCGCGGCATCATCGGTGCCCGGGAGCTGTCGCTGATGAAAAAATCGGCGATCCTCGTCAATGTCGCCCGCGGGCCCGTCGTGGATACCGCCGCACTGACCGACGCACTCGAACGGAAAACGATCTACGCGGCCGCTCTCGATGTCACCGACCCCGAGCCGCTGCCGCGTGATCATCGACTCCTGCAACTCGACAATGTCATCATCGCACCCCACTTGGGCAGTGCAACGGTGGCCACTCGACAGAAAATGGCCGAAATGTCGGTCGAGAACCTGCTCGCAGGCTTGACGGGCAAACCGCTTCCCTGGCGCGTTGTCTAGCTGATGATGCAACG
>JBJOLO010000198.1:0-8240 GCA_046045565.1 Planctomycetota bacterium
CTACGGCCGGTTACTCTCGCAAGACGAATTGACCACCTTGTCCGGACAAGATCCCCTGCGTTCCATCCTCGCCATCGCCCCGGGCAAACGATCGCCGCTTCAAGCTCGACAGATCCGGCAATGGTTCTTGGAGTCGACCGACGAGCGTTTCCGCAAGTTGCTCGAGGAGCGGGCCGCCATGGAACGTGAAGGGCAGCAACTCGAGAAAGCAGTACCGACGACGATGGTGATGCAGGAGTTGCCGCAAGCTCGACCGACCTTCGTCCTGAAGCGAGGGCAATACGATCAACCGGAGGAGCAGGTGACGCCGGGACTTCCGGAGGTGCTTCACGCACCGCCGATGAGCAATCGGCTTGAGATGGCTCGATGGCTCGGCTCGGCCAGGAATCCGTTCGGAAGTCGAGCGATGGTGAACCGCCTTTGGCAGCTCCATTTCGGACGCGGTCTCATTACCACTCCGGACGACTTGGGCCATTACGGTGAGCCGCCCTCGCACCCGCAACTCCTGGATTGGCTCGCGCATGATTTCCAAGCGTCCTCTCATGGTGCACCGGCTTCCATGAAACGCCTGCAGCGTCAGGTACTGCTGTCTGCGACCTATCGTCAAGCAAGCGATTTTTCGCATGCACAGGACGACCCGAACAATGTGCTCCTTAGCCGCGGACCGCGTCTACGCCTGACGGCGGAGATGATTCGCGACCAGGGATTGGCCGTAAGCGAGCTGCTCGATCGCGCCCTTGGCGGTCGCAGCGTCTTTCCGTATCAACCCGATGGACTGTGGGAAGAGGTTGCATACGACACCCAGAGTTTCACCGCACAAACCTACAAGCAGGGACACGGCGCTGACCTGTATCGCCGAGGACTCTACACGTTTTGGAAACGGGCGGTTCCGCCGACCCTGCTTGCGACCTGGGATGCACCGGACCGCGAGGTTTGCACAGTGACGCGTTCGCAAACCAACACACCGCTGCAGGCACTCGCGATCATGAACGAGCCCACCTTTATGGAAGCCTCTCGCTATCTCGCCGCGAACTTGATCACACGGAACAAACTTGCTGCTGACGATCCGGACGCCGCGAGACGTTCGATCCGCGAGGCTTTTGAACGGATTGTCAGCCGCACCCCGAACGATCGGGAACTTGCGGTGCTTTTGCAAACCTTTCATCGCGAGCTTGCTGCGTTCCAGCAGCACCCCGAGGCTGCGGCCAAACTTCTTGCGGTTGGCGAGAGCCCGCCGCAGAAGGGGATCGACGCTCGCCACACAGCGGCGTTGGCGTGCGTGATTAGCGCCATATTGTCGTTGGACGAGGCCCTTTCCAGCTATTGAGATCGAACAACAGCCGTACCCGGACGGCCTGATAACTTATTGCCCGTACTGAACAACATGCAAAACAGTTCACGCCCGATGCCGATCGACCTTCTCGCCCAGCGGCGGGAGAGTCGTCGTAGTTTCCTGCGTCGCACCAGCGGCGGACTTGGCGTTGCCGCGCTCTCGCAGTTGTTGTCGGGATCGGGTTGGGCGCAAACGCAGAGTACACGAGCGTCGACAATCGTTCCTCGAGCCAAGCGCGTCATTTTCCTGTATCAGTCGGGGGCGCCTTCGCAAGTCGATTTATTCGATGCAAAGCCTGGATTGCGAGAGCTGCATGGACAGGAGTTGCCCGACAGCATCCGACGCGGCCAACGCCTGACGACGATGACCAGCGTGCAGTCAAGCCACCCGATTACCGCCCCGGCTTTTGCATTTCAGAAATATGGCGAGTCCGGGACGGAGCTGAGCGAGTTGCTGGCGCACACCGGCGGCGTCGCCGACGAGCTGTGTATCGTAAAGTCCGTTTTTACCGAAGCGATCAATCACGATCCGGCGATTAACTTCATGCAAACGGGCAGCGAGCGGCCGGGCCGGCCTAGCATCGGCGCGTGGCTGTCTTACGGGCTCGGTAACGAAAACGAAAACCTGCCGGCTTTCATGGTCATGATCTCCGGGGGCGAGCAGGGAGATCAGCCGCTCAATGGACGTTTGTGGGGCGCCGGGTTTCTTCCTTCGCGGCATCAAGGGGTGAAACTGCGCAGCGCGGCGGATCCCGTGCTGTATCTGAACGATCCTCCCGGCATCAACCGCGCAATGCGACGCGAATGGCTCGACAGCGTGCGAGAACTCAACCGCATGCAACAAGCGGCATCCGGCGACGCCGAGATTCAATCGCGGATCGACCAGTTTGAACTCGCCTTTCGCATGCAACAATCGATTCCATCGCTTGTTGATGTTTCCAACGAACCTGAACACACCTTTGCTTTGTATGGCGATGACGCCAGGAAACCTGGAACCTTTGCCGCGAACTGCCTGCTCGCACGACGAATGGTGGAGAACAATGTGCGGTTCGTTCAGCTTTACCACCGCGGATGGGATCATCACGCCAACTTGAATGCAAAGCTGCCGAAAAAATGCCAACAGGTTGATCAGGCTTCCGCCGCTTTGATCACCGATTTAAAGCAGCGCGGACTGCTGAAAGATACGCTGGTCATCTGGGCTGGCGAATTCGGCCGTACCGTCTTCTGCCAAGGCTCGATCGATCGCGATGATTACGGTCGCGATCACCATCCCCGCTGTTTTTCGATCTGGCTTGCAGGCGGTGGAATTCGTGGCGGTCAAACGATCGGCAGGACCGATGACTTCTCCTACAACGTGGTAGAAGATCCCGTCCACGTGCACGACCTGCAGGCAACCATTCTGCACTGTCTGGGAATCGACCACGAGCAGCTGGTATTTCGGCATCAAGGTCGCGACTTCCGGTTGACAGACGTGGCCGGTCGCGTCGTCACAAAAATGCTGGCATAGGTTCGAACCGTCAAAATGCAGCTTCCTCGCGGGCCGGTAACGGCCATTTTTGAGCCAAAACAAGTCGAAATCGGCAGTTGGCTGAACAACTCTTGCATCGACGGCCGATCAGCGAGAAAATAGCGACGGTGGTTCCCGAATGCTATTTGGCGAGAGGCTCCCATGACTCGGTCTCGACGGTCGTTCTTACGCGATTGCGGCATCGGTGCGTCCGCATTGCCGTTCCTGCTCAACCTTCCGGGACTTGGCTTTGCCAATCAGCAGCAGCGCAAACAGCGTCTGGTGATCATGTTCAGCCCGAACGGTGTAGTGCCGAACACTTTTTGGCCTGAGGATGAAGGGGACTGTTTCTGGCTCAAGGAAAGCCTGAAGCCACTGGAACCGTTCCAAGACCGGATGCTCGTGCTGCAAGGCGTGTGCGATAAAGTGCGCGGCGATGGCGACAGTCACATGCGCGGCATCGGATGCCTGCTGACCGGAATTGAATTGTTTCCGGGAAACATCCAAGGCGGCTCCGATACACCCGCAGGTTGGGCAAGCGGCATCTCGATCGATCAGGAGATCAAGAACTTCCTGCAGTCGAATCCCGCAACCAGCACGCGATTTGGATCGTTGGAATTCGGTGCGATGGTACCCGATCGCGCCGATACCTGGACGCGCATGGTTTACTCTGCTTCGAACAAACCGGTGACACCGATCGATGATCCGTATCAGATGTTCAACAAGTTGTACGGTCGCACGAAGGATCAAGAACATTTACGGAGTGTGCTCGATTCATTGCGGCACGACTTGAGCAAGGTTCGCGATTTGGTGAGTGCGTCAGACCGGCAATTGCTGGAAGAGCACGAGACCTTTGTGCGGGAGATGGAGCAGGAATTGGCTGCTTCCTCGAGTGTCACTACCGGGCATGCAGTGCCGGAACTCGAACCTGGCGTCAAAGAAGAAAACGACAACCTGCCGCGCATCAGCAAGATGCAGATCGACCTGATGGTGAACAGTTTCCAACATGATTTCTGTCGCGTTGCGACGCTGCAGTACACCAACTCAGTGGGACAAGCGAAGATGAACTGGCTGGGTGTCAGCGAAGGCCATCATGATTTGTCGCATAAGCCGGACAACGACGAAGATGCTCAGACCAAGCTGACCAAGATTAACCACTGGTTCTGCGAGCAGTTGGCATACTTGGCGCAGCGGCTCGCGAGCACCCCGGAACCCGGCGGCAACGGGACCCTTTTGGACAACACCACCATCGTGTGGACCAACGAACTCGGCAAAGGCAATTCGCATACGCTCGACAACATCCCGTTCGTGGTCGTCGGCAACGGTCTCGACTTCCGCATGGGGCGGTCACTCAAATTCAAGCGAGTGCCGCATAATCGGTTGCTGTTGTCGCTCGCGCACGGCATGGGTCACCGCTTAGAACGGTTTGGCAATCCGGACTTCTGCGGTGCCGGTCCGCTCTCGGAACTGACCTAAGTCAGATCGCCCGACTGGGCCAGAACGCAATCGGCTTGGTCCGCCCTCAGGTCGTGCAACGCCCGGCACGAGCAAACCGTTCAGCAGGCGAGGCTGCCTGAATCGATGTTTCGCGGCCTGCCAAACATGGGCTTTTAGATTCTGGGGGCGGCGAGTAGAATTTGACGTTGTTACGAATCGCCTCGGAGGGTATCCGAATGGTGAGGAGTCTGATTCGAAATCAGATGCCGGGTAACCGGTTGAGGGTTCGAGTCCCTTGCCCTCCGCTCATGCAAGATCATTGAATTTCGCTTAGACCTAACAAAAAAAGCTCCGAGTTCTTCGGAGCTTTTTGCGTTTTCCGCCGACGTCGCGCCGCGCGAAAATCGGCGCTCTTCGGTGAAATAGGTGACATCTAGATACGTCTCCAGTGAAAGTAAGGCGGCACCAATATTGGCACCTTTTTGGCCTCCTCGGCACCACTGTCGGCACCTTTTTCGGGTCCGGGGCGGGGCGAAACTCAGATGCCGATTTGCCGAGATTTGGACGACCAACGTTTGAGGGCGCCAGAAAAGCTCTTGGCGTCAATATCCGGAAAGAGCCTTCGGCGTTCGACGCCTTCGCGGTCCAGAAACATATTCTGTACCGAGTAGTTCATCGATCAGATAGGTGATTGGCGCTGCCTGGCCGCCGTACTCAATTTGGTCGCCGGCTTCGCCAGCGGATAAGCGAGTCCGGGCGTTCAATTCATTGACTACAAGGACAGCGTCAAGGGGCGTCACCCAGTCGTCGCCACTAACGTCCAGAAGAACCCAGGGAGCGCCCGACATCAGATCTCGCGGCGGTAATTTGTGGCCACCGTTTTGATTCAATTCGTTGATGACAAGCACAGCGTCAAGAGCTGTTACCGATCCATCAAAACTGACGTCAATTGCATCAGCATGATTCCGCCATGGAAACGGATCGTACAGCCACGGCTCCGTACCGTGAATTGAGTCGTCATTGTCAAACCACACCTGTTCGTTAGCTAAGTAGAACCGATTCGAAAATATTCCTGGGTACGCGCGGCTTAGAAATCGGGTTTGGTTCGTCGCCGATTGATACTCCCAAAGGCCCGATTCCGTGTCGTTCTCTGCCATGAAATAAAGGTTCCCGCCTATTTCGTAGATATTGGAGTAATCCTGAGCGCGACGCGATGAAGCTGGACCCGGGTTGATATCGGTCACACGACGCGTTCCCGCCACGGTGCCGTCAGTGATCCAGATTTCGTCGCCAAATGCCAGATTTTTACCCCAAAACGCAGTTTCACTTTTGCCGTTGGCCGACATTCTCGCCGGACGCGATTCAAAACCGAACGAATTGGAAGGTATAAACGAACCATCGAACAGGATGGTTCGTTCGATGTACTGATCACTTGGGGACTCACCGACCTCGTCGCTCGAACATCCCATCTAACGTGTCCATTGATCGACGTCCAACACGGCGTCTTCATGAACGCGACTTGGCAGAACCCTCTCGTCGTCGCCGCGACGCATGCGCACGAAGTCCTCGGCACGCAAATCGTGGGCGTCAATGAGGCGGTGCGGCAGAATTTCCCCGAAGAAATTCGCGATCAGATCGCCATCATCCCCAACGGCTCCGATCCCGGCCGAGTCACACCGCTCATCGGCCGCGACGAAATGAAACGTCGTCATGGTCTCCCGCTCGATTCTAAAATCGCCATGTTCGTCGGCCGAATCTCCGGCGAAAAGAACGTGCAGGCCCTTGTCGACGCGATCGAATTCCTTGACGAGTCCTGGCGCGCCATAATCATCGGCCCACAATACGTGCCGCTCGAACGACTCAACCCTCGCATCCACGTCATTACACCTCAGCGCCGAGTCGGCAATTGGCTGGCGATCGCCGGTGTGCTCTGCCATCCCGCCGATTACGAGTCCCATTGCTTCACCATCAACGAGGCCTGGTTGGCGAGCGTTCCGATTGTCTCGTGCGACTATCCGGTTAACCAAATGTTTGAAGCCCGTCATGGACAAATGATGTGGCTGACGCAAGTGCGTCCGGAATCAGAAGTTTTGGCGACGTCGATCGAAGCGGCATTTCAAGGTGGACCAAACAGCGAGCGTGTTCGCCGCGCCCGCCGAATCGCCGCGCTACACTTCTCGGCCCCCGTCATGGGTCGACGATGGACGGATCTCGTCGAATCGACATTCTTGGCACGAGCCCACTGACGCCATCCTCATTTGTCTTGGAGCTCTCTCTATGCCCATCGGTTGCTATTCTCTCGTCGCCACGATTGCGCACGAGTTGACAAGACTGCGTCCTCGCTCTGTACTCGACCTTGGGATCGGAATGGGTTTCTACGGTGCGGTCGTGCGCCAATGGCTTGATTCGGGAGTGCAACCTTGGCGAACCAGGTTGATTGGCGTCGAGGGATTCGCTGCCTACCGCAATCCCTGCTGGGATATGTACGACGAAGTGCTAGTGATGCCCATCGAAGAGTTTCTTGACCGGAGCACGGAAACCTGGGACGCCATTCTGCTGCTCGATGTGTTAGAGCATTTTGACCTTGCCGCCGGCCAACAGGTCCTGACAGCCGCCCGCAATTGACTTTCGCCTGTCGGGCAGTTTTTCGTCGGCACGCCTGCTGTCTGGATGGAACAGGAAGCGGTTAACGGCAACCGTTTCGAACGGCACATGTTCCAGTGGACGGCAGACGAACTTAGAAGACTGGGATTTGACGTGGCCCGAGATGGCCGGCAGGACTCATACGGTAATCAAATGCTACTTGCCGTGCTTGAGCCAACGGCGCCAAGCGATGATTAGCGCGAAGCACCCGACGCACACGACAAGTTGCCGCCTGAACGCAAGTGTGGTGCCCAATGACCAATTACTAGTTCCGCCAAGTTGATTGACAATTTGTGATTTCGATCGCTAGAATTCTCCCCCATCTGGTTAGTGCCAGAGACAAGACGCGGAGGCAAGTTCAAATCAGCTGGTTCCCATCGCTCGTGAACGCGCATCGCTTCGAGATGTGCGCTTCGCACCCGAACTACGTGGCGCGAAGCGGTTCTTTCACGAATACTAATTGGCAGTGAGTCAACGATGGGCAGGCAAGTCAACTTTTACATGACCGCCGACGATGAGCGAGAGTTCGTAGAGTGGGTTCGCACAAGCGGTGACGTTGCCATCTTCAAGTCGGCGCAGGATTCCGTGGAGATTATTGAGCTTCAAGAAATGCCACCGATGGGCGAACCGTTCTGGTTCGCCTTGTGTCTTTGGAACAAAGATATCAGTCCACCGCCAACGCTGAACTATATCAAGCCAAAAGGTTGGCACACCGTCGACCCGTTTGAATCAGAAGTCGTTGAGTTTCACCGCTGCGGCATGGACAAAGGACGTCTTGTACGTGGACGAATCTGGGCGGAAATGAACGGCTGGCAACGGAGCGACCCAGCAGTGATCATCAAGAAAAGCGAAGCTTTTGTAAAGTGGTATGATCGGTTGGCGAACTGGATCAAACGGCGCTCGATCCGCAACGCCGTCGGCGACTTCATGCTACGCGGTGCCGCGGCCTTCGCCGCTAAAGGCGGGCAGTGTTGCCAAGCTGTGCTGGCTAACGGTGAACCTATCTGACGTGCTGAATGGGCAGTGCTTTCTCCAACACATTACCGAACGACAGATGGACGTTGACGGGAGGCACCATCCAGGCTATGCGATGTATGCAGCGCAGCGATGAAAGAGTATTCGGTTCGACTGATTACCGGCAACAAGCATCCCACCGAGATCAAACGTTCCAGCCTGGTCCAGAGGACCGTCTCGACTGTACGCGAACGGATTTCGAATCGTCGCAGAAAGGAGAAGTGATATGACGGCCTCAACGGGACTCTGGGGCGATGAATCGTCGCCTGGAGATTCGGATGACACTGTTCGTCTCGGCGAGTCATTC
>JBJOLO010000472.1:0-8296 GCA_046045565.1 Planctomycetota bacterium
GATCTCATTCGTCTGATGATTGCCTACTCCGATAACACAGCAACCCATTTGGTCATTGAACAAATCGGACTGGCGAATACCTCGCGCACCAAGGAAACGATGGGGTGGTCGAATACGAAATTACACTCCCCGGTGTTTCGGCGCGTCGGGTGTGCATGTCATGGGTATCCAGGCAGCGCTCAACGCGAAACTCGATCCTTCCCCGAACCTGGACGTCGACGGCGAATTCGGACCGCTTACTCAGGCCGCCGTGCGCCGCTTCCAAAAAGAACACCAGATCGAACCGTCAGGAATCGTAACCGAAGCCACGAGAAAAAACGGTTGCCCCATCCCTGACCGTCGCTAGTTTGTTGTCACGGTGCCATTCCCTGTTGGAGCCGCAACGATGGTCAGCGAGCGAGGCAACACTTGCACTTGGCAAGGTGTCGATCCTCGCAACTCTCCGTCAAGATTCAATCCCATCGGCTGTGCTGTCCAGATCGCGAACTCGCGCACCTGGATGCACTCGACGATGTCGCTTGCGAGATGGCTGCCATCAAACACTTGCCGAAATAGATTTAACAGTTTTGCGCGAGTTGATGACTTGGCCATGACCACATCTAACTTACCGTCGTCGATCTTTGCATGCGGTGCGATGCGCATCCCGCGACCCGTGCATTGCGTATTGCACGCGACAAGAAACAGCAGTTCTCGTTCGTTCTCGACGCCGTCCAGCGTGATCCGTGCTCGATGAATCGGAGGCGACACAAGATGCCAGAGGGTCGCCAGCGTGTAACGGTGCTGTCCCAGCCACCGCAGACACTCGGCCGTGCGATTGATGTCGGTCACAGCTCCCCAACCCACAATATTGCAGCAGTATTCGACATGATCTTGCATGGACACTTTGATCAGATCGATGTCGAGATAGTTGCCTTGGAGCAAGTGATTCACCACGCTCGAGGCATCACTGCATCCCAGGTGCTCCATGACCGTATTGCCCGTGCCACCGGGAAATAAAGCCAACGGTACGCGGCGCTTCGATTGACGGGCCATCAGGCCATTCAGGACTTCGTGTAAGGTCCCGTCGCCACCGATCACACCCAACGCTTCGCATTCATCAAGCGGAAGGTCGCGGGCAAGGTCGACCGCATGGCCTGCAGCTTCGGTTTCGACAATTCGAATTCGAAAGCCCGACGGCTCGAGCAACGCAACGATTTGCTTAGCGATTTCGCGGCTCGTACGCCGTCCGCTGTGAGGATTGGCAATCACGATCAGTTCGCGACTGTTCATGGTGCCAACGCAATCCTTGTCCGGTCCCGACTGAAAGGCTCGACTATTTCGCCGCGAGCGTCTGGACCTTTTCTCGATATGGCATTTCTCGCTGGTAGAGTTCCTGACGAACCTTGAGATTCTCCCGAGCTTCCTCGGGGGCCGCATCGATGGCTCGTTGAACTTCGGCTCGCGCCTCCACAAACTTACCGTCATTCGCCAGGGCGGCTGCCAACACATCGTGGTTCCGGAAGTCAGTCTGCTCGCCCAGTTCGATCGCCTGACGAGCCGCTTGAACCGCGAGTGAAGCGTTTCGAATGCGCTCCTCCGGGCACGTTGCCATCAACCAAGCAGCGCGCTGATAGGCGTACGCGAGTTTCTGGTCGAGCTGTATCGCTTTTCGGAAGTCCGAGGCCGAACCTTCCCATTCGCCCAGCGCTCGTTTCGCTTCGCCTCGCTCCACGTACACGGAAGCTTGCTGCTCGTCGAGCTTGATCAGTTGATCAAAATCATCAATGGCCGCCCGCGCTTTGCCGAGTTTCAGCTTGCTTTGTCCGCGTTTGAGTAACGCGGTCCGGTTTTCCGGATCGCGATTGAGCGATTCCGTATAGTCGCGAATCGCTTTCGCGTATTCGCCGGAGTCGAAATAGATCTCCGCCCGATTGTGCCAGGCGTTGGCATAGTCGGGATTCAATTCGATGACGCGGGAAAAATCTTGAATCGCCTCTTTGCTCCGGCCTGCCACCGCGTAGCTGGTTCCCCGATTGTGAAACGCTTTCCATTTCTGCGGATCGCGATTTGCC
Source organism: Planctomycetota bacterium (assembly GCA_046045565.1). Taxonomy (GTDB): domain Bacteria; phylum Planctomycetota; class Planctomycetia; order Pirellulales; family Pirellulaceae; genus VGZA01. Next base: position 2,052 of record JBJOLO010000472.1, read on the forward strand.
GATGCATCGAAATCCGCCATCGCCAGGCGATCCAGTCGCTTCGACTCTTCTGCGTTTCCAGCAGCCAACTGGTCGGTTGCGTGCTTCAAATAAATCTCGCCTCGACGATTCATCGCCCAGGCAAGCATCTCGCGGCAATACTTGTCCTTGACCGCTCGATTCTCCCCATCGCTAACGCCTTGAATCTGTTGAATCAGCTCCGTGAAATCACCTACGGTTTTCGCCGACTCCGCCTTTTCCGCGATCACTGGCCGCAGCGCGTTCAGGTCGGTGGCGGATGCTCGTGGTGGTTCCTTCGCGTTCACGGCCTCGAGCAGCACGCTCGAACCCAGAAGAAAACACAGGCAAGCCAACTTCGCTCTTTTACTCATGCGTAAGCGCATCATGCGGAGACTCCCTTCCATGCGGGCCCATGGCGCGAATCATAGCGGGATACTCCGCACCGTCCAAGATGAACCGTCCAAGATGAATGGTGGACGGGAAAACAATCGGAAATCAGGCTTTTGTGGTGATCGCCGTTAGCCCGTGGTGATTCCCCAAGCCGCACAGGCTACGATACAGGCCTCTCAACGAGCCCGATCGCTTGCCTGGTTTGCTTGCCTCGTTCGCTAGTCCAAGTTATCGGCCGAGTTCGCGAAGATCGAATCGGTCGATCGGGTGCGAGGGTTCGCACCGCATCGTTCGAGGAATCCACTTTGACCGCAAAACGGAAAATTCACTGGGGAGACGGCTGCGGCTACCTGCTAGCACTCTGCGCGCTGACCTGCTGCCTGTTTGTCGTGAATGGCATGATGGCCGGAGTGCTGTTCGTGCGGTTGCGGGCTTTCCTGCCTGAATGGGCCGGCCGCGCACGCTATGCCCAGCTTTTTCTACTTGCCGTCCCGGTCGCGATGATTTTTGTTGAATGGTACGCGTTTGACTGGATTGTCAATCGATTACGTCGACGATCCAAGTCATCCTCGACCAAGATTTCGTAAACGACTCGTACGGTCGTTCCCGGCTCATCGCATTCGTCCTATGGCGTTTTCAGCTCAATCTTGGCGTTCATTCGTTCGCGTTTTGCCAAGCCTTGAAACAGGTTTTGCGTGATATCTTCTTCCAAGTCGCCGCGGACATCGAACCAAGTTTTCTGTCCGGGCTTTGACTCCGTCCATTGAATCAGGTGCACTCCGAACGAGGAAACCACCGGTTCACTCACCGTATTCTTTTCGAGTTGGAATACCGCCTTCGAGAACACCTCGGGCATCGGTTCGCGTCTTCCAATGAAGCCCAGGTCGCCTCCGGTTTTCGCCGATGGGCCGGTGGAATATTTCGCTGCCGCATCGGCAAACGTGATCTTACCACCGACAATGTCTTCGCGAATCTGCTTCGCTTTCGCAATTGCCTCTTCCCGCACCTTGTCATCCGGAGAGGATCCAGCTTCGCCAACCCGTATTAAGACCTGTGCCACGCGTATCCGGGTGCCGTCGTATTCTCGCAAGTGCGACTGGAAGTATTTTTCCAGATTCTCGTCCGTCAGTTGTTTTTCCAAGTAACGTCCCCAGCCGACCTGCCAAACCAACTGCCTTCGTAAGGCCGCCTGATCGAGCTTCTTTGCTGACAGAAAATCCTCCAGCGATTGTCCTCGAGCACCAAGGCGTTTTTCCAAGCGACTCAGTTCGAGATCCACATCCTGATTGGAGGCCCATTCTTTCTGTCGCATCAGAGCTTGAGCAATCAGCTGCTGGTCGATCAGCTGTTGGACGGTCGCATCGCGAAGGGCCGCACGAGTCGAGTCATCGACTGGTTGCCCTCGCAGCGCACGAGCCAACTCGCGATCGACATCGGCGGAAAAAACCGGTGATCCGTTCACCATCGCAACCACTTCGTCACGCGGCTTGGCCCCGTCCTCCGCCACGAAAAGACTGACGACGCTCAGTGCAAGAAAAATCATTTCCATCATGGCAGTTCCACATCCTTGATTTCGAACTCGACGGGCAGTTTTGTCAGTGCCGCAGCCGTCTTGTAGACAAACTTGTAACCCTTAAAACCACCATCCACGACAAACTTGTATGACAGTCCGATCTCATCGGACTGTTGTCGGGTTACTTCCACGCCTGCATTTTCCACGACGTTTCCGGCGGGGTCGATTAAGTAGGCCGGGTTATCCAGAATCCAGCCTCGATGCGATTCCAGTGCATTGGAGGCTGCGTCGTACACCACCCGCATGCGAATTTCGAAAACGTCCTGATTCTTGCGCATTTGTTCGAAGACAACCGAAACGCCGGCACGCTTTTGTTCCGATTCCTTGAGCCTTTCCAGTTCCGCAAATTCGAAGGTCTCAACGATCGCCTGAGCCAACACATCCATCCGACCTCGAATCGACCGCAACGTCTTGAGGGACCGATGGGGCAATTTCAGCGGCACAATCAATTCCGTGGCAGAAACATTTGCCATCGGCGTTACTTCGGGTTCGCCGCCGTCCGCGTCCAATTCAAGGGGCACTGCCTCATCACCCAAGATTTTCAGATCCCGTAACGGAATGGTGATCACGATCGGTCGCAATCGAGGTTCCCAGGCGATATCAAGCGCCAGCTGCAGCGAGTTGTTCGCCGGATTCCGCAGATCGCGACTGGCGTCCAGGCGAACCGCTTCAAAGCGAAACTGGCCCGCGTAAGCCGCCTTGCCCGATCGACTGGTCTCTTCGGATGGCCTGGAGATGATCGTCAGTGCAGCCGATTCACCGCCATAGTTGTAAATGGTCATCTTGGCTTGATCGAGCAACGTGTCGAGCGCCTGCCAGAACAAAACTTTCGATAGATTCATGTTGACTTGTATCGGCGTCTGTTGCTGGTCAAAGCGGCCGCGAAAATCGACCACGCGATTTCCCGATTGGGCTTGTAACGACTTCAATGCCGCTTCGAGCGACATGGTGCCTTCGAGTGAGACCACCGCAGGTCGAGACGCCAATTCAACGGCCGCATTTTCCAGAGCACGCCGGATGCGGCCAAGTCGGTCTTTCACCTCTGCCGGTGTACGAGCGGTAATCTGCGGCAGGTACTCCAGCGCGGAAGGGCCCAGTGCGGTCAATTCTTTTTCCGCCGCATCCCGTTTGGTTAACTGTGCGTCATTCAATTGCCGCACCAAACGTAGCACCGCTTGCTGCAACTCGCCGCTCGACAGCGTGGAACCCGCCTTGGCCGAGGCCGCCGCCGCCTCGTTCGCTTTCGGAGGCGTATCCGCCGTCGATGCCGGACTTTCGGTTGCCGCCTGACCAGTTAAGAGGGCTGCTGTAAGAATAACAGAGGAAAACAAGGTGATGCTCCGCGATAGTTCGAACGGGCGAGCGTGCATCCGCCGAGGAAGGCCGTAGGGTCGATGCGCCTTAGGGTCGATGCGACTGAGGCGAGGCAAATGCACATCGCACTTCGTGACGCATTGTACGACTTGCTGGCAGCGCGGAACAGGCAGATTTTTCCGCGGCATCGCGCAACGACTATTCGCGGTCCTGTCCCGCTTCGTCGCTCGAATCGACACTTGCGCCCTGCTCTTTTGGACGCAGTTGAAGGATGACGCTATCCGATTCCGTCCCCGGCATCGGATAGCTTGCCAGTTTTCTCAATTCCAGGTTTTGCAAAAGCCCGAAATGCCTCGCCTCACCACGCTCATCCACCCAGCCCGGCCCCTTCACCAGCAACAGTCGTTCGAACTCAGACCAGTGCCCGTCCAGACTTTGGCACATCTTGCGAATCGATCCGACTGCACGAGCGGTCAGGGTGGTAAACCGATGCCGCTCCAAAACCGCCTCCGCACGCTCGGGATACACCGGCACCGATAAATCCAGTTGCCGGACGAGATCCTCAAGCACTCTCGCTTTCTTCCCGACCGATTCGCAAACCGAAAAGGAGAGATCCGGACGCAAGATCGCCATCACCAAGCCAGGCACTCCCCCGCCGCTACCGACATCCAGCACGACCTCGCCATCTTGCAGCAACTGCACCAGTTGCCAGCTATCCATCACGTCGCGGGAAACAAATCGCTCGTAGTCCAGATGCCGGGTGAGATTGATTTTTTCGTTCCATTGCCACAATGCGTGACAAAACCGTGCGAGCCGTTCCACGATTTCAGGAGCAAAGGAAAAATGATGCCGTGCAAGCACCTCGGAAAGTGTCTCGGAAGAAGGATCGTTCAAGTCTGGTAACCTCGTGAAATGCTCAGTGCCTTAGTAGTCGTTGCCTTAGTAGTCGCTGCCGGGTAGTCGCTGCCGGGTGGTCGCTGCCGGGTAATCATTGCCCGCGAATCGTTGCCCTGGGAAGACGGCGGCATTACATTATGACATGGTGCATGGCGACACGGCACCCTGCTTTTTACCCTTAAAATTTCCGAGCCTCGTTATTTCCGCTCGGCTGACACTCCGCAAGGGGACCTGATCGGCTTTGAAAGGCGAATGTGGAGCATCGTTGCAAGCAAAACGCCACGACGACATCGCGTCGCACATTCCTTCAAACAGGCGGTTTGGCGTTGCTATCCGCGGGATTCTGGAGCGAATCGCCCGCCCGCGCCTCTCGCTCCCCGAACCAAAAGCTAAACCTCGGAATCGTCGGGGTTGCCAATCGCGGAGAAACGAACCTGATTGGCGTGCATCACGAAACGATTTCCGCGTTGTGTGATGTTGATGAGGACTATCTGGAGCAGCGCAAAGCGCGCTATCCGGGCGCGAAACAATTCCGGGATTTCCGCGAATTACTTGACTTTCCCCATCTCGACGGCGTCATGATCAGTTCGCCTGATCACACGCATGCTCATGCCGCTTTGATGGCGATCCAGCGCGGCTTGCATGTGTACTGTGAGAAGCCTTTAGCGCACTCGATTCACGAAGTACGACGCTTGGTGCGGGCCGCGAAAAAGTCGCCTGTGATCACACAAACGGGAGTCCAGCACCACACCACTCCCGGCTATCGCCGCGTTGCAGAATTGATTCGTTCGGGGGTTATCGGCGAAGTTCGTGAAGTCCACAGCTGGACGAGTCGCCCGTATTGGCCGCAGGCTGTTACACAACGGCCGGCGACCGAAGCGATCCCACCGCAGCTCGACTGGGATTTATGGCTGGGCCCCGCGCCGGCACGACCCTATGCCTCGGGATATCACCCGACCAATTGGCGCGGATTCTGGGATTTCGGGACGGGTGCTCTGGGCGATCGTGGACCGCATCAGCTCGATCCCGCTTTCTACGCGCTCGAACTCACCAGTCCCGAACGGATCCAAGCGGAAAGTTCGGGGGTGACGGAGGAGTCGCCACCCGAGTGGAGCATCGTTCGATTTGAATTTCCTGCGCGAGGCAACCGACCGGCTGTGCATGTGACCTGGTATGACGGCGGTAAACAACCGTCTCGCGAGATCACCGGCGTCAAGCAGCGATTGCCGGACAACGGCACGCTGTTCATCGGTTCGCTCGCCCGACTGTTCGCGCCGGAACTCGGCGGTAATCCGCTCGTGATCCCGAATCAATCCGGCGCGGAGCTACCGCCCGCCACCGTGCAACTTCCGGTTTCAAAGGGCCATTACCAGGAATGGCTCGATGCCTGCAAAGGCGAAGGCATGGTCCAGTGCGACTTTCAGTACGGCGCGCTACTGACCGAAACCTGCCTGCTGGGAAATGTGGCGCTGCGTACCGGCAAGGCGATTCAATGGAACGGGGAATCCGGCGAGATCGTCGGGAATCCTGAAGCCCAACGTTACTTAACGCGACAATACCGGCAAGGTTGGGAACTCTAGCGACCATCGCACGCGACTCACTTTGCTTTCAACCGCCCTCGGAATGGATACGGAATTCATGACGCAAAACCCTTTGCCTGCCGACCCCGCGATCGTGCTCGACTTAATTGAAGCGTTCCGCCGTTCGAAGACCATGTTTGCTGCGGTGACCTTGGGCGTCTTTGATGCCTTGAAGCGCGGGCCCCGGACGGCGATCCAGTTGGCAGAGGAACTCAACGCCGATCGGAATGCGCTGCAACGACTCCTCGACGCGTGCGTCGGATTGCAACTGCTGCAGCATTCCGCTGACGGCTACCTGAATACGCCATCTGCGTCGACCTATTTGTGCTCCTCCAGTCCGCACCGCATGACCGGCTACATCCGCTTTTCAAACGATGTAATCTGGAAGCTGTGGGATCATCTTGAAGATGCGGTGCGGGAAGGCACAAACCGTTGGCAGCAGACGTATGGCTGGGACGGACCCTTGTTTTCGCATTTCTTTCACACCGAAG
>JBJOLO010000491.1:0-6670 GCA_046045565.1 Planctomycetota bacterium
CACGTGCTGTTGGCGGCTGTTCGGACTGCATCGGAGGCGGCGCAGGCGGCGAATTTCGCTGCGTGACGGGGGCTGGTGCGGCAGGCGCTGAAGCAACAGGGGCGGAAGCAACAGGGGCGGAGGCAACAGGCATGGAAGCGACGGGGCCTGAGGCGACGGGCTGGGGCGGCCGATCGACCGGAGCCCCACCGGAGAGCAACGATGGAGCGCGTTGCATCGGTGCAGTTCCACTCAATGTCCCGCCCGATGCACTGCCTGCCGGGTTGCCCGTGCCGCGCGCTGGCGTTGGTTTCGCCTCTACCGGTGCAGCCGACTTAGGCGGTCGACTGCTCGAGGCCTGCGGACCCGCAGATTGCTCCGGGCGAACCTGCGTTGTGTCCCCGCAATTCTGGCAGGCGACGGCGAATCCAGCCACCACATCGGGCAGCGTGGTTTTCCATCCACAACGGTGACATTTCACTTCCAGCGGCATGGGTTACTCGACTTCGCAACGAAACGTTGCCCGGCTCCTAAAACTCGAAAAGCATGTAATTGAGCGCAAAGGGTCCCAGAATCACCAGCACGGTCGATGCCATGATCAAAACCGCGGGTAAGAGCATATTTACGCCCGCTTCGCCGGCAATCGTTTCTGCTCGCTGAGTTCGTTTTACTCGCAGCACATCGGCCTGGGTGCGAAAAATATGTGCGAGCGGCGTCCCGAGTTCTTCGCTCTGAATGATCGCGCCCACGATGCTCGAGATTTCGTCGTCCTGCAAACGACTTCTCAGGTTATGAAAAGCCTCGGTGCGGGCCTTGCCCATGTTCATGTCGGCCAGAACGCGTCCGAATTCCTGGGAAATCGGGTGTTCGCCAAACTCGTTGACTCCCTGTTTCAACGCATTCAGAAAACTGGCACCGGCCTCCATCAACAGCGTGAGCAAGTCGAGCAGAAACGGCATGCGTCGCTTGATCAGCAGCAATCGCCGTTGTGCCTGGCGGGTTAATCTGCGGCGCAAAATCCATGCCGTCACGACGGTCATCAGCAATGCGGTGAACACTCCCGATGCGCCCATGTAGCTGAGACAGACATACAGATAGAACGGCGACATCAGCAGCGCCAGCAATTGACATCGTGCGAGGAATTCCTCTGGCAACCAGAATCGCGATTTGCCCGCGGCCAGGATCTCCCGCTGAATTTCCGCCAACGATCCATGAAAGGCCGCGCGATTCAGCTTTGCCATGAACTGAATTGGTAGCTGAAACAATCGATAAACGGGATCGATGCTGCGCAGTCCGTTGATACGGCTGATATCGTAGCGCCATTCCGCTTCTTGCGCCAAATCTTCCACAGCGAGTGCCTGCAGCACCCACCACGTCAACAGGGCTGCGGAGGCTCCCATGGGCAGGCACACCCCGAGCAACTGCGCGTCGATTTCAGCGAGCATCAGCATGTCAAATATCCGCGTTGAGGATTTTCAGGGCCCAAAAATAGGCAGCCATGTTGAGCACCACACAGGCGCCCAGGATCAGTTGTCCCGGAATGGTGACGAACAACAGTCGCACATTGGTCGGGTCGAGGTAGGAATAAACCAGCAGGATGAAAAACGGCGCCATGGCCATGTAGATGGCCGATTTGCGCGCCTGCGCCGTTTCGGCTCGCACTTTCCGCTCCAACCGCTGAATCTCCAACACCGACTTGGCGATGCGTTCCACCGTGTCATTCAGCCGTCCGCCGCTGTCGCGGCTGGCCATCAGCGCGCCGGCAAACAAAAGAAAATTCTCGCTCCGGAGCCGTTGCTTGGCCTCAGTAATCGTTCGCTCCAGCGGCTTGCCCAGATTGTATTCGCTAACGAGTTGTTTGAATTCCTGGCTGATCGGATTCGGACACTCCTGCGCGAGCAACTCGAGCGACTGCGTGATCGACAATCCAGCCCGAATACCGCTGGAGAACATCACCATCGCGTCCGCTAACTGGTCTTCGATTTTTTGCTTTCGTATTTTCGCGAGCCGCACAATCACGTACCAAGGCGCTGCCGCCAACACGAACCCCGACAGGATCGCGAAGATCGGCATATCGAGTCCGATCCAGAGGGTGAACAGCAAGCAGGCTGATATCGTCAACCAGACGTTGATCCAGGTTTTCAGCTTCGGTGCAACCACACGCAGGCTGCGCAGTCGATCGGCGAGGTCGCGTTCGATCCGCGCGAGCCCTTTGCCGTAGGCGTCTTGTGCGGTGAGGGCGGCGCCGAACACCAAGATCCCCATCGCAATGTTGCACGTCCAAAAAAATCCGTCCATCTACTTTGATCTCATCGTGCTACGTCCATATCATCGTTCCGCAACTACCCGATCGTTCAACGCTCGCTACTGACTCCCGATCTCAATCGGCCGCTGATTTATCCCAATGGCCGTACAAAAACTTGACGTCCAGCAAGTCTTTCGTGACTAACGAATCAAGGAAGCTTGGCATGTAGCCTGTCGGGTCGAGGCTGTCGCCACTTCGACGATTAAAGATGTCTGCGATGATCACTTCGTGCGTTTGCGGATGCAGTCCCGCCACTTCCGAAATCTGACCGATGACCCGTTTTCCGTTCGGAAGCCGATCGATGTGGACGATCAGGTGGATCGCGGAGGCAATCTGCCTGTGAATCGACGTAATCGGCAGTTCCGCGCCCATGAGCATCAATAATTCAAGTCGTTGGATCACTTCGGTGGCACTGTTGGCATGGATGGTTGTCATCGAGCCGTCGTGTCCGGTGTTCATAGCTTGAACCATGTCGAGCGCCTCGCCGCCTCGACATTCACCGACCACGATTCGATCAGGCCGCATACGCAAGGCGTTGCGAACCAAGTCGCGAATGGTGTACTCGCCGGTCCCTTCGACATTGGCCGGCTTCGACTCCAAGGACACCACATGCTCCTGATGCAGTCGGAGTTCGGCGGTATCCTCGATCGTGATGATTCGCTCCTTGTAGGGGATAAAACTGCTGAGCACATTCAGCAGAGTTGTTTTGCCGGATCCGGTTCCGCCGCTGACCAGGATACTTCGATGGTCGACCACCGCGGCTCGCAAGAAGGTAGCGGCCGCACGATTGATCGTTCCGTAGTCGATCAGATCATCCATCGTAAGGCGGTGGATCGGGAACTTTCGGATCGTTAAACAGGGACCAAACACGGCCAGCGGAGGAATGATCGCGTTCACGCGTGAACCGTCCGACAATCGGGCATCGACCAGCGGTTGGCTCTTGTCGATGCGGCGTCCTACCTGCGCGACAATCCGTTCCACGATCGACTCGGTCACCTTGTCCGAGATAAATCGACGTCCCGATTTTTCCAGGATTCCATCCCGCTCCACGAAAATCTGATCGCTCTTCACCACCATGATTTCGCTGACGGTCGGAGCACGCAGCAGATCTTGCAGCGGTCCATGGCCGAAGACGATGTCTTTCAAATCTTTCTTGAGCATCCGCAAGACGATGTATTTGCGAAGTTCCGCATGCAAATGCGGCCGCAGCAGATGGAAGACCTCATTGAATCGCTGCTCGATGCGGTGAATCTTGCTGGTGACATCCGGCAGGGTGTCGAGTTGCAATTTTTGACGCAGGAAGGTCATCAAGCTATGCAGCTCGGTCTCCCGCTCCGGCACCAAGGTTGCCGGCACGTCGAACTCATTGGAGGTCAACGCCACGAGATCAAACACGGGGTCTTCGTCGGTTTCGAGAATCAGTTGGTTGATGTTGTGGTCGCGGAGAGCCAACCCGGCGATTTCTTCCAACAGATCGGCGTTGTTGTTCAGGAACAACTGAAGTTCGCGACAGATATCCTCGATGTTGTTTTCCAACAGCAGGATGCTTTCCTTGCGAGCCCCGCGGGCGCTCTCCATTTCGTACAGGTCCAACCGGTCCAGCAATCGCTTGTGGATTCACAATTCGAGATCCGCGACGATGCCGCGAATGTGCGATTCGAGTTCTGCCTGAGAAAACACCGTCGTAGCGTCGGTTTCAAAACTCACCGTGAACGGCCAGATGCGCACCTTCACGCTGGGGGTGAAACTTACCGTCTCGCCCCCAAATACCTCGCGTTCGCCGACCAGACAGCTGTTGACACCGACGTTTTCCAGTTCCAGCTTGTCATCGACTCGTCGCACGATGGCATGATTCCGTGAAACGAGCGGGCTCTTGAGGACCACATCGTTCGACGGGTCGCGGCCGATCCGGACCTCGGAGGCCGGAAATTCGACGCACTGCCTCCGGCTTTCGTCGACCTTGTTAAACCAGACTTTCATCGCGTGCACCTCGGCGGCAAATCAATTCCGTTCGCGCCGCGGATGAAGGATCACGCCCGCTCGCGTATTCGAATACTTGCGGAGCAGATCCAGCAATTGGGTCGCTTTGGGATCAAGGATGGGATTGTCGTCGTCGCCCGAATACGGGGCATAAATGCCGATCACGTTGCCGCCCGACGCACCAAGTTGATTGGCTCGGGCAAGATCGTAGGCGGCGATGCGGTTTCCGATCGCTGCGACCTCAAACGGTCCCAATCGCGTCGATTCCCCTTGCGGATCACGCCCGACCGCCGGTCGTGCGTCGTCTGCTGCACCTTCCGGTACCGGTTGCAGAGCCGCCGTCGGTGCCGTCTTGGGCGCGGAGATGACAAACGAGACCAGATCGCCAGGGTTCACAAGGTCGGGAACAAAACTGGACGTATCCACTCCGACCCAAACCAATAACTTCCCGCGCGTCAACTTGAGTTCTGCCGGCGGCGTTCGCACTTCGCTCCGCGATAATAACTCCCGCTCGCGATAATCGCGCGCCGCTCGCGTCCCGATCACCAACGGCAGTTCTTTCCATTGGTAGATGTAGTTCACCAGATTGCCCGCATGCACTCGGGGAATGCGGACCTGGTCAAACATCGACTCATTAAAAACATCGCCCGCCTTGATCCCGATTCCCTCTCGCACGCCGACAAAGGTCAGGCTTTCGACCGTCGCGGCCTTCGAGCGCAAGTAAAGGAAGTTCAGCGCCATTCCTAAAACGCCCAGTAACAGGGCGACAATCAGTCCCGGTGCACCTTTCATGGCAGAAACAAGGCTCCTGTCTTCAATCGTATCAAGCAAAAAACCATTGCAAACATGATGATCATGATGTGAACTCGATCATCGCATTGACTCGCCACTTATGATCACCAACGCGCGAAGCAGTTCGCCATCGGCAAAAATCTGCATGTCGTAACGCGCGCCGTTGGCCTGAGCAAACTGAGCATAGGCGTTTTGATGTTTGAGCTGCCAAGGCGCACGTTGACTAGCCCCATGCGATTCAAACCAGTCCGAGTAAAATGCGGTCCAGGCACCCAGCGCTTCGCGTCCTTGAAAGGTGACCACGCGCGCCCCCGATGGCTGTCCCAATGTCAGCACGCGATTTCCGCCCGGCGGCGCCGGCAATTCGAGGAAACGGGTCGTCGCCTGACCGCAACCCATCCCGCAAACAAACATCGTCCATTGCTCGACTTCGTCGTCGCCGGTCGGAAAAGCGATGGCCCATGATAACATCCGCCGCTTGCCACTGACCTCCTCTGCGCCGGATGACATGCCTGGCGAAAGGACTGCCAGAACCGGCAGCGGAAGTGCCTGGAGATACACGTCGCCGATACCGGGAACCGAGCAAAGCGGAGTCTGGTCAAGGAAAGCCCGTTCGAACTCCTCCTGGGCCGGGGCAACCGACGGCGGTCCGGCAATCGATTCCGGTGCTGCCACCGAAGGCAGACTGCGGAGCTGCTGCAAAGCACGCTCGCCGAAGACAACCGCATCGCGCTGCATCGCCTCGATGAGTTCGGGGAACTTCCCGCGGAACGATTGCCGGCGGAACTGAACCGGCGCATCGCCCAGCCAGAAATCCTGCGGAGCATCTTCGGAGCCGATCGGCGACTCCCGCAAGTACTCTTCGGCCCGTGCTCGCGGCGATCCGTTTGGCGATTCCACCGACCACCAACTGATGACCTGCCGTCCCATCGAGATACCCAGGACCACGACGGTGCCGCTGACCACTATATTCACAGCGTACCGCGACCACCTACGCGCCAGACTTTCTGTCGACGATGCAGCGACGCTTGGAGGTTGGTCTGCTAACGATGGTGCCATGGCTGCGGCGGAGCTTTCATGACCGCTGTTCGAGCTTCCGCTCGAATGGAGGAATGCGCTTTTCGAATCGCTCCAATTGTTCGATTTTCGACTTGATCTGCGGCAGTTCCCGCAGAATAAACGCAATCTTCTGCGGAACGTCCGGATCATCCGGCGGCGGATTCGTCCGCAACATGTCCAGTTCGGCCTCCATCTCCGACTTCGTTCGGCGATACATCGACAAGAAGGAACTCGTTAGCGTCCTCGGTAAACGGGAGATCTGTCCGAGCCGATACGATTTGTCCGGCTTTTGAACGTCGATGAGCGGTTCGATTTTGGAACGGTAGATCTCCTCCCAATCGAGCGTACAGCGGTCGGGTGATACCCGCGGGTGGAAGTCGGGCACCCCCATTCGATGCCAATCGCGATATTCGCGACCGTATTTCAGCCAATCGTCATCGCGTTCCTGGACGCGGAGCGCGTCGAAGTTAGCGATGCCCTGAATCGACTGCCATGCCGCCTCGATTTCGTTCCAGGCACCATCATCCCAAGGCATGTCGTTCAATGGCACGGTCC
>JBJOLO010000425.1:0-12736 GCA_046045565.1 Planctomycetota bacterium
GCGAGCGGTTTTTACTCGAAATGCCAGTGAGGGCGTTGAGATTCGGGTCTGATTTCGGACGGCGAGCGTGCGTGCCAAGTCTCTCCGACTCCAACTTGGGAAGCCGTACATGGGTTAGATGGTTAGAGCAAATCGGGTGGAGGACCGACGAAGATAGCTGAAGCCTGCCGGGATAGAATCTCGGGAGAAAGCCCTGTCGGGTCTTTCAATGCGATTGTGGGTCCGTTAAAAAACTTTCGCAACTTAACGGGATGGTTCTGGTTGAATAATCAGGCAGTCGGAACGGGGCGAGGAATTCTGACTGGGGTGTCCACAGCATTCAGGTTTACAGACCGATCGAGTGTTGGCGGACGTCGAGATGGAAGCACAGTATCGAACATATTTTCCAGCACATTTCGAGGTGGAGTTTTAGGAGTAGTCCGATGACGAAGCGCATGGTTGGGGTCTTAGTTTGCTTGTGTGCCTTGGTGGCAACGTCCGTGATGGCTCAGGAAGGGGAGAAGAAGGGACCGGGCGCGCCTGGCGGACCGGGAGGTCGAGGCGGCGCGGGTGGTCGCGGCGGTGCGGGCGGCGGCCGCGGTTTTGGCGGTGGATTCGGTGGCGGCATGGGCCGTGGTGGAATGGGGCCCGGCATGGGCATCATCCAGATGACGGAAGTGCAAACGGAACTGGGCATCACGGACGAGCAGAAGAAAGAGATCCAGGAGTTGCTGGAAAAGAACCGACCGCAGTTTGGCGGTGGCGCAGGCCGTGGCGGTCCTGGCGGAGCCGGTGGCGGCGACAATGCCGAGGCTCAACAGCGGCGGGAAGAGATGGCGAAGCGGATGCAGGAGATGGAAAAGAACGTCGCAGAAGGGCTGGCTAAGATCCTCAAGCCGGAGCAGATTGCTCGCATGGGCGAATTGCGTCTGCAGCGGGAGGGAGTGAATGCCTTCGCCCGAACGGAAATTGCTGAAAAGCTCGGTTTGACCGACGAGCAGAAGGACAAGCTCCGCAAGATTCAAGCTGACGCACGAGCAGCGGTGACCGGCGGCGGTGGAAACTTCTTTGACATGAGCGAAGAAGAGCGTCAGCAAGCCGTTGCGAAGATGCAGGAGCAGCGGAAGAAGACGGAAGAAGCGATGATCGGCGTGTTGACCGACGAGCAGAAGACCAAGCTCACCGAGATGAAGGGAAAAGAATTCAAGTTCCCTGAGGGTCGAGGCGGCTTTGGCGGTGGTGGTCAGGGCGGTGAACGCCGTCGTCCGGAACGCAAGAAAGCGGCCTAAGGTCATTGAAGATCAAAAAGCCAAACGTGTGGCCCAGGAGACCATCCCGGCCACACGTTTTTTTTTGCCCAGCGTGTTTTGCCCGGGGATAATAAAGGAGCAAAAGCATGAGGTCACGATTGCGTTCTTTCGCGTGTTGCGCACCGATGATCGTGGGTTGGTTCGCGATTGCCGCGCCGGCAGAGGACTGGATTCGATTTCGCGGCCCGAATGGTGCCGGGGTTGCCGACGCTAAAGGTCTGCCAGCCACTTGGTCGGATTCCGAAAACCTGTTGTGGAAAATCAAGTTGCCCGGACCGGGCTCCTCCAGTCCGATCGTCAGGGGCAATCGGATCTATGTGACGAGCTACTCGGGTTACGGCGTCGATCGGGAGAATCCCGGCGACGTTGCCGATCTACAAAGGCATCTCGGTTGCTATGAATTGTCCACCGGCAAATCGGTCTGGGAGGCCACGATCAAGTCGTTGCAGAACGAGGAACCGTACTCGGGTTTTTTAACGGATCATGGTTACGCCTCGAGCACGCCGACGATTGACGACGAACGCGTGTATGCGTTCTTCGGACGGTCCGGAGTATTCGCCTTTGATCACGAAGGCAAACAGGTGTGGCACACACCGCTGGGAAAGCAGGACAGCTTTAACAGTTGGGGATCGGCAACCAGTTTGATATTGGTAGATGACATTCTGATCGTGAACGCGGACGCTGAGGACGAGTGTTTGTTAGGCCTCGATCGACGAACTGGCAAAGAGATCTGGCGTACCGAGGCGAAGGGCTACAAAGGGAGTTGGGGTACTCCAATCGTCGCGGAGACACCGGGTGGCATGAAAGAGTTGGTGCTCTGCATGCCCGGTGAGGTGTGGGGGATGGATCCCAAAAATGGAAGCCTGAACTGGTTTTGCGAAACGCGCATGTCGCCTCCCGCGAACACCAGCGTGGTCACGGAAAAGGGCGTCGTGTATGTCGTGATGGGTTCGCCGGGTATGAACGCGACGATGGCGATTCGAACCGGGGGGCAGGACGATGTAACGGGCACCCACGTGCTCTGGCGAAAAGATGTCGGCTCGTATGTGCCGTCACCGGTGTTGGTGGACGGACATTTGTATTGGGTCAACAACCAGGGGCTTGCGATTTGTTTGGAGGCGGCCACGGGCAACGAGGTGTACCGGGAGCGTCTTCCGAATGCCGGGATGGTCTACGCATCGTTATTAGCAGCCGACGGAAAGCTGTTTGCGGTCACGCGGCGGAACGGAACTTTTGTGCTCAAGGCGGAACCGAAATTTCAGCGACTAGCGCTCAACAAACTGCAAGACACCACTGACTTCAATGCCAGTCCGTCGGTGCACTCCGGCCGTCTTCTCTTACGGTCGAATACCGGCCTATACTGCATCGGAGCCAACTAGCGGCCCGGGAGTGCATGCCAACCGCAGCGCGGAGCGTATCGTGTTGCGTCCGTGCGATTCCCGGTTGTTGACGAAGCGGCGATGCGTGCCGGGTTGTTACGCATGCTTGATGCGAAGCCATGCGACTCGGGTCGATTGAGCTTTGGCGGTTGGCGATGCCCATGGCGGGGTGTCCATGTTTCTCCATGCAGACCAGTTGTTACGAATTACGGATTCCCGATCCGGGAGTTTTGGCCAGGCAGTGAGCTCGGGCGCATTGGTCCGCGCGGGCTGCTTCTTGAGGGTTCCCTGTGGCATGGCGTGGGTGCGTCTGGCATTCACAGGTTTGCTGCTGGTGCTGGGGAGTAGTCCTGCTCCTTGGGGACAGCCTTGTTTGATCCGGGCAGCGGAGCAGTCGTGGGAAGGTTCCGGCGACGACGAGCGGTTTCTTTCCGGTCTGCGACAGCGGCGATTGTTTGAGCTTGCCGAGCAGTTTTGCGAATCGGAACTCGCGCGTGCCGGGATCAAGGCGGAGCGTCGCAATCTGCTGGTCATGGAGTTGGTGCGAACGCATGGTGAGCATGCCCTGCAGAGTCTCGGAGCAACACGGGAACAGGAGTTAGCAAAAGCGAAAGACACGGTTGCCGAATACAGTCGTGCTCATAGCGAGGATCCGCGATTGATGCTGATTCGGGCTCAAGAGGCATTGGCCGTGATGTCGATGGCCGAGTTGCATCGCGAGGAGTCGGAAATGGGCGCGGCAGGTGCCGATGTAGCGCAGGCGCGAGCGACATTGCGAGAGGCGACGAAGCTTTTGGAGTCGCTGGAAAAAGAAGTGGGGGCGGCGACGGTTGCGAGACATCGTAAGACGGTGAAGGGCGAGGGGCTTTCGCTTGCGGAATTAAGTTCTCTGCAAAACAACGTCCGCCGTCAAATTGCGAGGGTGTATCGCAATCAAGGTTTGACATACGAGCCGGGATCGAACGATCGCATTGCCTCGCTTTCGCGGGCGTTGGAGCAGCTTCGCAGCATCGCCACGCAGTTGGCACAGGACGAGCCGTTGCTGGTCCGTATTCGGCTGGACGAAGCGGCGTGCCTGCGATGGGCGGAAAAGTATGATGAGGCGGCAGCCCTGCTTCGTGATCTGCAGGAATCGAACGGCGAGGCGTTGAGTTCCGAACTGCGATCGCTGTATCGGGCGGAGCAAATCCGGTTGGAGTTGTCGCGGGGACGACTGCAGGACGCGGCATCGCTGGCGGGTGACGTGCAAGCCGCGTCCCACACTGCGGAACTCGACTTTGCCATACTCGAGACACTCGTCGCGTTGGGGAAAGCAGCGGAGAAATCCGGGAAGATCGATCAAGCGAAAAAATGGCAGAACGAATGTGCTGCGGTCCTGCCTCAATTGGAGCAGCGCTACGGTGTCTACTGGCGACATCGAGGCGAATTGCTGGTGGTTCGTTCGGCATCTTCGGGAACGACTCGAACCAGTCTCGACTTGCTGGCCCGCACTGCGGACGACCTGTATTTGCGGAAAGAGTATTTGGACGCGGTTGCTGCGTATGACAAAGCGGCGGAGATGGCAAAGTCGCTTTCGGAACCGAAACGTCAATTCGAATTGCTGTACCGCGGCGCCTTGATACTTCAAGAACAAGAGCAACACGCGGAGGCGGCGAAGCGATTTCGCGAGTTGAGCACTCGCCTTGCGGAGGACCCCCGCAGCGACCAGGCGCAGTTGCTTGCAGCGTGGAATGCCGCACAGGGTCCGCGTCAGGATCCGGAGACGATGCGTCAGTATGTGGAAATCCTGGAAGAGCATTTGCGGCTCTGGCCCGCCAGCGACAGTGCCAACCAGGTGCGGCAGTGGTTGGCGCAGGTGCACGAGTCACGGCGGGAATGGGAGCCAGCGATCGCGCTTTACCAGCGCGTCGATGCCGGATCACCGCAATATGGTTCCGTGTTGACCGCCTTATGCAACGATTGGATGCGTCTGGTGGCGGAAGCGTCCGAAGCCAGATCGCAAGGCGATTTGGCGGCCCGTGCGCGCGAGTCGCTCGACGAGATCGTCACGACGGTGTCGTCGGAGGAGGCGACGAAGTGGCGGCAACCGCTGCAGCAGGTGTCGATGACGCTGGCTCGTCTCCACCTGCAATACGGCGGAAAGCCTGAGCGGGCTCAGCAGATCCTGGAGTCACTTCGGCGGTCGTTTCAGGAGGGGGTAGAGACGGAGAACGCGGCGATACGAGCCGAGGCAGAGGCTTTGCTGGTCGTTGCCATGGCATCGCAACCGACGCGACAGGCAGAGGCCCAGGCGTTGTTGCAACAGCTCGCGGAAGCCTCGCCGGCGTCGCTGATGGAAATGATCGAGGGCCTGGCGCGAATCGAGACGCGATCAAAGGGCGGCACGAATAAGGTCTTGGCTGAGTTGGCGCTGCAGGCAATTCGCACGTTAGAAACCAAGCGTTCATCGTTGTCGGCGCCCCAACAATTGCGACTGGATACGATCGCAGCGAGTGCCTTGGCGACCACCGGCCAGCGTGCCGAGGCCGTTTCGAGGTATGCGAAGCTGGCTCAAGCAAATCCCAACGACGGGGCGATTCAGGAAGGGTATGCGCGATTATTGCTGGAGGGCGAAGATCGCGCGTCGTGGCAGGCTGCGCTGGATCAATGGCGACGTGTATCGAGCAAGAGTCCGCCTCAAACCGAACGCTGGTATCGCGCCAAGTACTCCGTGGCGCTCGCCCAGTATCGACTGGGCCAGAAAGAGCAGGCCGCTCAGTTGATTCGCTTCCTGATCGAAACGCCTCCGGGGCTGGCCAACTGCCCGATCGAACGCGAATTTCAAGAACTGCTCGCCAAATGTCAGCGACCCTAGCACCGATCGATTCATCGAGCTGGCACGATCGGGATGGAACGCGGTTGGTCGCTTGGAATGATGGTGCGGGGCAGTTCGATTCCGCGGCAGGAAGCGGGGTGCGGCGAGCGCAGGCCCTTATCGGTTTCCGCCCGCTTGGCTACAATGCTGCCAAGTCGATTTGGGCTGAGTGGACGAGGGTCCAACCGAGTAGGGCCCGGTGTTATCGTGCCGATCCCGGGTACGAATCAGGCGGACATGCAGGTGCGTGATGCGGCGAGTGATTCGCCGCAGTGGGGAGTTTTGATGACGCAGCGTCAGATTCTTGTTACTTCCGCTTTGCCCTATGCGAACGGACCGATTCATATCGGTCATCTGGTCGAGTATATCCAGACGGATATCTGGGTTCGATTTCAGAAGCTGACGGGGCATCGCTGTATCTTCATTTGTGCTGACGATACGCACGGCACGGCGATCATGATTCGTGCGCGGCAGGAGGGGCGAAGTGAAGAGGCGTTGATCGCCGAGATGCAACAGCGGCACGAGCGCGACTTCGCCGGGTTTGATGTCGCATTTGACAACTACGGCAGCACGAACAGTGACGAGAACCGGCAGTTGTGTGCTGAAATCTGGTCGGCGTTGCGTCAGAAGGGGTTGGTGGCCGAGCGTTCCGTGCAGCAACTGTTCGATCCCGTCGCCGGTACTTTTTTGGCCGATCGGTTCGTGAAAGGAACCTGCCCGGTTTGCAAGGCGCCGGAACAATACGGCGACAACTGCGATCGATGCTCGTCGACTTACAGTCCTCACGACTTGATCGATCCGATCAGCATCCTGTCGGGTGCCCGGCCGGAGGTTCGCGAGGCTCCGCATTTGTTCGTCGAATTGGAAAAACTCCACGGGTTTCTCGACGAGTGGACTCGATCGGGCGATCATCTCGAACCGGAAGTGTCGAATTACCTGCATGGACATTTTCTCAACAAGCCGCTGCGGGACTGGGATGTTTCGCGTCCGAAACCGTATTTCGGCTTTGAGATCCCCGATTGTCCCGGCAACTATTGGTACGTGTGGTTTGACGCACCCATTGGATACATGGCGTCGACGCTTCAGTGGTGCAAGCGACACGGGCAATCGTTCGATGACTGGTGGCGGAATCCGAACACGGAGATCCACCACTTCATTGGCAAGGACATTATGTACTTCCACACGTTGTTCTGGCCCGGCATGCTGCACTCGTCTGGATACCAATTACCCAGGAAGGTCCATGTGCATGGCTTCCTGACGGTCGGTGGCCAGAAGATGTCGAAGCGGAACGGCACTTTTGTGAAGGCCGAAACGTACCTGCGACGTTTGGACCCGGCTTATTTGCGATACTATTACGCGACGAAGTTGACGGCCTCGTTGCACGATCTCGACCTGAATTTGGGCGAATTCGTCAGCAAGGTGAACGCGGATCTCGTTGGCAAGGTCGTCAATCTGGCGTCGCGGACGGCGAAGTTTGTGCAGAGCACGGGACTATCGCCGGTCTATCCGGACGACGGCGGGTTGTTTGCGCAAGGTGCCGCCGCGGGAGCCGAGATTGCGGCAGCGTACGACGCTTGCGATTACGGCAAAGCGATGCGATTGATCATGGAACTTGCCGATCGGGCCAACCCCTACGTCGAAGCGCAAGCGCCGTGGACGTTGAGCAAAGATCCAGGCCAGGCGACGAAACTTCGGGATGTTTGCACGGTAGCGCTCAATTTGTTCCGGCAGATCGTCGTTTACCTGGCGCCGGTGTTGCCGAAATTGGTGAAGCAGACCGAAGCGTTATTGAATGTACCGATCGCGCATTGGCAGGCGGCGGCTCAGCCTGTGTTGGGAACGCCCGTTTCGAAGTTTGAGCACATGCTTCAGAGAATTGACCCCAAGGATGTTCAAGCGATGATTGACGACAGCAAAGAGAAAGAATTGGATGCCACCGCTCCCGCAGTTCCGGCTGCTCCGCAGGATTCGGGCGATGCGTTGCAAGCCGAACCGCTACAGCCGACGATCGGCATCGAGGACTTCGCGAAGGTGGACTTGCGCGTAGCGCGCGTGCTTGCGGCTGAGGATGTACCCGAAGCGAAGAAGTTGCTGAAGCTGACTCTCAGTCTGGGCGGCGACGAACGGCGCACGGTGTTCGCCGGCATCAAAGCTGCCTACCGACCGGAACAGTTGGTCGGCCGTTTGGTGGTCATGGTGGCGAATCTTGCGCCGAGGCAAATGAAATTCGGGCTGAGCGAGGGCATGGTGGTCGCCGTCGGGCCCGGTGAGAAGGATGTCTTTCTGCTCGGTGTCGACGAGGGCGGCAAGCCCGGTCAGCGCGTCCACTAACCGAACGCAGCGCGGATCACCGATCGCAGCACGGATTCAGGCCTGCATGATTCCACGCCGGGAGAGAGCCATGCTTCTCCCGGCCGCCGCGATCAGGCTTTCGATAACCGCGGATCTAGCCGCCCAGTTGGGCCACGAGATCGGTGGCAAGGCTGCCCACGAAGAGGCTCAGGATCGCCGCGATCGTGACCAGGGCAGCTTCCGTCGAATTGGTGGGTGGCGACGAAAACTCGGCTGCGTTCGGTTCCGAGGCGGGAAGCGGCTGGCGCGAATAACGGGGAGCGGACTTCGGGGCAACGCGGGTGGCTGTGATCATGGTGAGTCGGTAGGTCGTTCGAACGGGAGGGATGAAAGAGGTGGGAACGTTTGTTTAAGGAACTCTACCACAAACTTTGCGCTGTGCAGAAAATTTTTCTGATCGATACAAATTCCGTGAGCTAAGCCCCCAACCGTGTAGGTGCGGCCGAATCAAACGTATCCGAACCAGTCGATTCCGACTCGCTTGGGAGTTCGATTTCGGGCGTCCCGGCCCCATGCGAAGGGAGCCCAGTGCGACGGGAGACCTGTGCAAAGAAAGGCTCGCGATGCGTCATGCGAACCGAGAAAGTGCTGCGGCGGATCGGGCAGTGATCGCGTGCAATGAACGCTTGCGCTAAGCGCGTGCGCTGCTCTTGTGTGATTGCGAACGGCCGCGATGCGGTGAAGGCCGGAATCGGCTTATCGCGCAAAACAAAAACGGCCGCCTTGCGGCGGCCGTTTCGTTTGTTTTAAAAACCTCCGGTCGATTGCGACAAATGGAGTCGCTTCGAGAAAAGCGCGGATCTGACGTGCTATTGCACTGTCGTTTGGTGATCCGGGCAATCGAAAATAAATTGGTCCCTCTGCCGAATGCTGACCGGAGGTAGTTCAAATATTCTAGTTGTCCCCGGCTCACTTGGCATCGGGGCGTAGGGTTAAATCGGCAAAAATCGTCTGCCGCGTTAGCGGGAACGGGAATTCTCTTCGGGTCTTCGGAATCCTTTACGGGAGACGATCGCCGGTCTTCGGAAGCGGAACTTGAGCTTTTGTGACGCGAAACCCAAGGGGGCGTGAACATCGTTCCGCCAGCGGACAACGCGACTACGTGGTGAAGATCCCCGGGCTGGGCCGCAACGTTTGCAGGTGAGGCAGATTCAAGATCTGGAAGTCAGATGCCAGCGGTTGCCAGCGTTCGCCTCGTTGTTCGATATAGGAGTCGGAGATCGGTCCCAACCGGTTGCCGGCAAGCCCCAGGTATCGCACCCGATGCGGGTTCAGTCGCATGAGGCGGCAGATGGTTGCATCAACGGCGGCAGGGACCGTGCCGATCACCACCAGCCCCATGGTCTTCAGCGATCCCATGATCGGGCCGTCGCCTTCCATGCAATCGATCCCGTCGACGATGGCAACGGTTTTGGGGAGCGACGCATTGATGTCAAAGACGGTCTCCGGGATTCCGGCGTGGTGCAGCACGTTCTTGGGCCAACCGTATTTCACGCCGGGGATCACGCCGTACATGTTTTTTAGCGCGGCCGTGACGCCAACCCAGTGATGCGTTTTCATCTTGGGCATGGAAACCACCAAATCCGCCTCGATGACGGCTCGCGGAAAATAGAAACCGGGTAGCTTGCTTGCGTTTCCCCCGTTCTTCACCCAGCCCACATCGTCGTAATTCAGATCGATGAATGGCAAGTCGGCATTGTCCAGCGCTTCGCGGACTCCCGATTCGTCGAGTGCCATTTCGGTATCGCGAACGTGGCCGGGTCCCTCGCCGACGACGACCTGGGCTCCCCAGGTGCGAAAGGCTTCCGCCGCAGCCAGGATCATCGCCGGGTGGGTCGTCATATGCGGGACGTCGCGGCTCGGTTCAACGAGATTCGGTTTGAGTAACACGCGTTTGCCGGCCAACGCCTTCGGTTGCAGTCCCGTCGCGATCAGGCCGTCTTGAATGGTTTTCGACAGGGGTCCGGTGTAGGACTGGTTTCGGGCCACAAAAACCGACGCCCGTTGTGCGAGCAGATCACGGAGGACCGAAGCCGCCAACAGGCCGCCGGCCGCGAGGCCGGTCCCGACAAGCAGTTTGCGGCGCGTGAATAAAGCGGGGGCGGCTGATGTCGGTGCGGGGGAGGGGGAGTGGGAGTGGGGTCGAACGTTTTCCATGGTTGTTTCCGCGAGCGGTGATCGCGCTGAGGTGATCGCGCTGAGGAGATCGCGAAGGGGCGATCGATGTTGTTTCGAAATCAGGGGCGAGCCGATACCGGAGTTGCAGGGTTATTCAGGGGCAAGTGGACCACCGGACTGCGGGCTCCGAGAGCCGCATGGCAGAGGATCGCTTTCTTGTAAGGGGCGTTGTCGCGTCGAGCGACACGCCGGGCTGTCGCCTCGAGCCAATCGGGCGCGGACTGCGGGGCGCGTTGGTAGGCCGTGAGCGCCAGGATCGCAAGGCCTAACGAGGCCGCGGCATATTCGCCGTTGATGGTGCGCTGAAGATAGTCGAGCGAGTGTCGGGTCTTGGGATGGACCGATTCGCCGGAAAGTGCCAACAGCGTCATCGCGGTCGGCATCACATGCGGACGAAGTTCCTGTCCGAGGACCGTGGTGTTGCCGTAATTCGACCCGCCCGTGGAAAGCTCGCGATCGAGCAGCAGCGAGATCCCCACGCGGGCTCGTGGCGAGTCCTGCAGGCCTGCGGCCCGTAAGGCCAGCACGTTCATGGCAGTGGGTTCTACCCACGAATGGGTGTTGTCCGCCCAGGACCAGCCGGCGAGTGTGGTGTCGTGGCCCGTATTTGGATCCCGTGGCTGTGTCTTGCCCTCGCTCTTGGTAATCCATTGCAAGGCCTGCTCGATTTGCGGCTGAAACGTGTCTCGACCGGCTTCGGCTTGCCACGTCAGCCACGTTAGCATCGCAAGGCTGGTTGGCCATCTCGGTTCCGGCTCGCCCAAACGCACGCCCACCGAGCCATCGGATGCTTGGAGTCGAGCCAGCCAAAGGGCCCCGACATGAGCAGCCTCCAGGTCGCCGCGGATCGACAGGGCCATCGATACCCAGGCGATCGGTTCGCTGGACGGTTTGGTGCGGACGTGGTAGCCCACGATCGGCTGCTTGCGGAATTCGTCGAGGATCGGCACGAGCTGCATAGTCGTAAAATCGTCATGACCAATTCATTCCGTGAGTTTTGGCCGTACTCCCGCCATACGCCGAAATCTCGGTATATTCGTTGGCAAGTTGAAACGACTTTTCCGGGGGAAATGCCAACGTGACCACAGATCCGCTCGATTGGATCGACGACGCGCTTCGCGATTGGGAGCGCCGCGGCTTGCGGCGTCGATTGCGGGTTCGGTCCGGTCCGCAGACTCCCGTGGCGACCTGGGACGGCCGGGAACTGGCGAATTTCGGTTCGAACGATTATCTGGGGCTCGCCGCACAACCGCTGGTGAGGGCAGTGCGGGATGTGCTGTCGGATGTCGGATGGGGCAGCGGTGCCAGTCCTCTCTTAACCGGCTTTGGCTCGCTGCAGGCTGAACTCCAGCTGCAACTCGCGCAGTTCGAGGGCGCGGAGTCGGCGTTGCTGTTTTCGACCGGCTACGCTGCCAACTGCGGAACGATCGCAGCCTTGGTTGGTCCCGACGATGTGATTCTCAGCGATGAACTGAATCATGCGAGCATTATTGACGGCTGTCGCCTTTCGCGAGCGAAAGTCCGGATCTACGCCCATGCAGACGTTGACGATTTGGCTCGCGGCATGGAGGAATCTCAAAGTGCGCGGAGGCGACTGATTGTCACCGACAGCCTGTTCAGCATGGGTGGCGATTTCGCGCCGCTCGACCGCATTGCCGAATTGTCACAACGCGCCGGAGCCATGCTGATGGTGGACGAGGCCCACGCAACCGGTGTGTTCGGTCCTGGCGGACGGGGCGTTTGCGAAATGATGGGGGTCGAAGATGCAGTGCACGTCCGCATGGGTACGTTCAGCAAGGCACTTGGATCGATCGGCGGGTTCGTTGTCGGGCAGCAGCGGTTGATGGAGTGGTTGATCAATCGGGCGCGCCCCTACTTTTTCTCCACCGCCCTTCCGCAGGCGGCCGCAGCGGCGGCCCTGGAGTCGCTCGCGTTCGTCCGCAACGAACCGTTTCGTCGTACAAGACTCCTGGAACGGGCTGCGAATCTGCGGCAGGCCTTACGCGATCAAGGATGGGATCTGGGAAACAGCGAAAGCCAAATCATTCCTGTGATCGTCGGTGATCCCGAGCGAGCCATGGCACTATCGCGGGAGTTGCTGGATGACGGAATGTTCGTTCCGGCGATTCGTCCGCCGTCCGTGCCGGAGGGAAAGTCATTGGTGCGAGTGAGTTTGACTTCCAGCCATTCCTTGCAAGCGATTGGGCAATTGGTGGAGGCACTGGGCAGGCGGCCCCGTTTTCGGCCCGAAGGGTGACTGGCAGCTCTTGGCCCGAATGGGTTCTAAGGGGAAATCGGTGTTCGCTGCCAGTGTGGAATCATGTTACACTGGAAGCCACGCGTAGAACGGAGTACTAGCTTGAGTCGACTTGGCATTGCCACTGACTGCAGCGGCCATCGTTTGCCGGCTCGCTGTGTACGGCACCTCGTGCACCGGAGGATGCTGTTGGCTATTTTATTCGCAGCCAGCCTGATGTGCTGCGGCTTCTTCGGCAACTCGTCCCCAAGGCTTAGCGGCATCCCGATCGCCATCGCGCAAGAGGCGAAGCCATCGCCTGCCGCGCAGCCTGCGGCCGCTACCAAAGAGCAGATCGAGCGCTGGATTCGTGAGCTGGACGCCAATGTCTTTGCGGTCCGCGAAGAAGCCTCTTCGCGATTAATCGCTGCGGGAACTCCGGCGGTGG
>JBJOLO010000426.1:0-4705 GCA_046045565.1 Planctomycetota bacterium
TGCCTGCGAGCAGGATTTTGTCGATCGCCTTTTCGAGCACGTTCAGGCAGGCGACGCCGACGATCGCATCGACATAGCCGCTGACAATAATCTTCAGAACGATCGGGGAGCCTTCGGCGACGAGCACCTTGTAGCCCATTTGCTCGGCCATGCCGCGGAAGTCGGCGATGCTGCACGCTCCGCATTTTTCGCAGTCGAGTCCGAATTCGTCGTAATCGGCGGGGCAGCCTTCCGCATGCTTCAGGCAATGCGGCAACAAGAACAGGCGACGCGATGGATCGGTGGCAGCGACCTGGTCCCGCCAGAACTCGCTGGCCAATACCACCATCATCCAGCCCAGGTATCCCTCGGGCAGTCCGGCCTCGCTCAAGATGCGACGTGCGACCTGCTCCATTTCGTCCTTGGTCAACGAATGGGCTTTATCGAGTCGCGAGGAGACTTCAGCGCAGCGTTGGCGCAAGCTTTCTCGCAACTCTTTGGTTTCCGGGACCAACTTCAGGTGGGCCGTCTGCCGTCGACGCGACTTCCGGCCCTCGGAGCCTGCCGCGGCAGCCTCTTCCGAAACGGGATCGGACGTGGATACGGGGTTCGATGTGGATGCCGAGATCAAGGGCGTATCCTTCCTTCGAGGCGGGAAAACCCGGTACTCAAGTCGGTTGCTCGTCTGCAGGTGCGAATGTCAAAACGGATGCTCGTTTCGCGACGCTTACCAATTTCAAGGTGGGATGATTCTAGCGGTTCGGCCTGCCGGATTCACGTTTGGCTTGCGAATGAGCTTGCGAATGACCTTGCTGAGCCATGATCGGCATTTCGGCAGACCGTTCGCCAAGCTACTCAAGTTGGTTCGCATCGAGCGACTGGACTCGCCCGATCGCTCTTCCGAGCGCGGAAACCGTAAACTCCAGCGGGTAAAGGCGTTCGTAATACCACAGCTTGGCGAAATAGAACCCGATGGGTGCTGTTGCCAAGTGCCGCTTAGTTTCGATGGAGCCGATAAGCCAGTCAAGTCCCTTGCACCAACTGGCTACCTCGTCGGGGGTGCTCGCATGGCAGCCCAAGGCATCGACAGCCAAGGCCGTTTCCTCGACGCTGCCGAGCGTTTCTCCTTCAGCTGAAACACTTTGCGAGTCGGCGGAGCTTCCCCAACTGCCGTCGCTGTTCTGACTTGCGACCAGCCAATGGCGGCCGCGACGTGATGCAGGGAGCGCGTCGAGTCCTAATTCATGCATGGCAACCAGCACTTTGGCGGTGCCGTAGATCGGATTTTCTTCCTGGACGTGGTCCTGGTTGCCGAACCAGAGCGGGACCCAACTGCCATCGCTGCGCTGCGATCGTTCCAGAAAACGGAACCCCCGCGCGTTGGCAGCAGTGCGTTGTCGTGCGCGGCGATCCATCGCCGACGATTCGGTCCTCAGGTCGATGATGCGCGTCAATTTGCGGGCGGCCTCGATGGCGCGCAAGGCGTGGGCGGTGAGATCCGCGCCGCTGCGATCGAACGGCAGTTTGCCCCAACCGCGACAGAACGTGGGCCAACCGCCGTCGCGGTTTTGCAAATCAAGCAGCCATTTTACTCCACGATCGACGGCCACTTCGATCCGCTGACGCGAGGCAGCATCACAGCCGGGACTGCGATGCCATGCACAGAGCGCTAAGATGGCACTGGGCGTATCGTCGGCGTCCGGAACCGCACCGCTCAGGTCGCTCCAACCCCATCCGCCAGGATCCGCACCGGTGAACGGATGACGGACGATGTTTTGACAGGAGAGCAGCCAGTCGAGTAGCGATGGTCCGAGTTCCGCGAGATCCAGGCCGCCATGGGCGAGCGCATTCAGGGAGAGTGTCGTGTTCCAGGTGGCGAGATTCGTATCGATCGGCCAGCTTCCGTCCGGTCGCACGGACTCTTCAATGAAGCGCACGCCTTCGCGGGTAACTTCGTGATCAACACGATCAGTGGCTGCAAGACTCATCACGACAAAGCTGGTTAACGGAATCGCTTCCAAGTATCCGCCGCTACGCGGTTGGATCGCGCGTAAGACGCGAAGGCTCGTAGCGATCGCTGCGGCACGGATGACTTTGGTGAGCGGATTACGTGGCGGGTCGAGCAGGTACTTGGCTTGGCCGATGGCGACCAGTGCGGGGATCGCGTAGCTGACGACCGGGAGTTGAGCGAACCGATACCAGCTCTGAGGCAGGCACGCGAATTCAAAGGGCAGGGGAGAGATCTCTTTCCACGGTACCAGTCCTGCGAGTGCGGCGTTGGTGAGGATCGGTACGGCAAAGGTCTTGTCGCGGCCGTAGCGTCGACGCAGTCCCGCGATGCCGCCACCCTCGCGCACATAGGACTCGGCGCGATGAAGCAGTTCAACATGTTCGTGTTGTTGATTCGCGAGATGGAACGCGGCGATCACCAGCATCGTCGTCGCGATGTTGGAATGGCTTTTGTCGGTATCGCCGAATCCGCCATCCGGATTGGGATGCGCGGCTAGCCAGCGAATGCCTCCCAGCATCAATTCTTGAAGCCGGATCCGATGCGAATCGGGGGCAGTCGATTTTTCCGGCGCGAGCTGCTGCCTTACGAGCGCGAGAGCGCTCACCGCCGTCGCCGTGGAGAGGGCGGACGTCGACAGTTCGCCGATCCAATGCCCTTCGGCGTTTCGCTCGGCGAGCAAGTCGGATCGAACTCGGTGGTAGGCCTGATGTAATCGTTCTCGAAGCGTTTTGTCGAGCCGTTCGTGATGCATGCGTTTTCGCTTGTTTCGAGGTCGGACGACGAATTCTCAGGCAAGGAAGCCGGATCGGTTTCAAAGGCGGAATCGAGCGGGGGAAGGTAGACGCCCGTCCTGTCGCTTGGCGGAGATAGGGCGGTTATACTACGACCAAGCCTACGGTGTCAGCCATATACGAGGCTGGAACCCGGATTGCATCGTCACCCCTGCTTGCGAGTTGCCATGTACCTGCGAATGGCTCGAAGATTGCTTTGGGAGACCGATAAGCGTCTCCTGTGGAAACTAGCCTGGAACGCCGGCTTCAAGGGAATGCGTTCGATTCAGCGCCACAAGGCGCGGATGAAACGCGGCGAGTTCTTCCCGCCGTTTCTGTATATTTCGATCATCAACAGTTGCAATCTTCGCTGCCAAGGGTGCTGGGTGGATGTGGCGGCGAAGCAGGAGCGGATCGAGGCCGACGCGATGGATCGGCTGATCACCGAAGCGAAAGCGATGGGGAACTCGTTCTTCGGAATCCTGGGTGGCGAGCCGTTCATGCACGGCGACCTGATGGAGATTCTGGCTCGTCATACCGACTGTTATTTCCAGGTCTTCACCAACGGGCAATTCATCACGGATGAGGTGGCCCGCCGCCTTCGCGACCTGGGCAACGTCACGCCGTTGATCAGCGTGGAAGGCAACGAGATCATCAGCGACGAGCGTCGCGGGCGTCGCGATGTCTACAGTCAAACGATGGCCGGACTCGAGAATTGTCTGAAGCACAAGGTGATGACGGGCGTCTGCACCAGTTTGTGCCAGTCGAATTTCGACCTGCTGAGCGAACGATGGGTGGACCGGCTCGTGGAGATGGGCGTGATGTACTGCTGGTTCCACATCTATCGCGCGGTGGGTCCGGAGTCGACACCCCGTTTATGCCTTACACCGGAACAGCAATTGGAGGCTCGGAAGTTTGTGGTCGAGATGCGTGCGAAGAAGCCGATCATCATTATCGACGCCTACTACGATGGCGAAGGTCAGGCCCTTTGTCCCGCAGCGACCGGTTTCACCCACCACATTGGTCCATGGGGCGACATCGAGCCGTGCCCGATCATTCAGTTCGCCGCGGAGTCGATCTACGACAAGCGGGAGGATGGTTCTTTCCGGCCCCTGAAAGAGACCTTCAACGAATCACGATTCCTACGGGATTTTCGTGAGCGATCGGCGGAGAGCACGCGAGGCTGCATCGTGTTGGAACGCCCCGACGTGCTGGAGAACCTGGTGCAGATTCACTCCGCTCGCGACACGACGGCCCGCAAGACGGCAGTCGCTGAACTCCACGCAATGCAGTCCCGTTCGTCGCAGTACAACCCGGGCCACGAGATTCCCGAAAAGAATCTCGCGTACCGGCTGGCGAAGAAATTCTTCTTCAACGACTACGGCGCGTACTCCAAGCATTTCGAACTGAAGAACTGGAAAGACACACGATCGCCACAGTCTGCGTCAGCAGCCGAGACTTCGGTCTAGGGTTTTCGACGGCATTCGGGTGGCATGGCCAGTCGAGCAGATCAGCCTGATTCGGGGGGCACTGCCAGCCAGGACCAACAGGTCATGGCTGACAGTGTGGATTGCACCACAGCCGCACGAACTGCTGACGGATTCCCCAACGATTCCAGTGGGCTGGGGTGTTGTTGTCGAACAAGGACAACGAAGGTGTTCAGCCTTCTATCTGACTGCAAACGGAGGCGAACCCGTTTGGTGTCCCCGGTCATCGAACCCCGGTTCCACGCTTACCTCGATTCAGATCGGAGCGTGCCTTCGCAATTCAAACCGGGGTGGCGTGATCCGACAGTGCCCCCCGCATAGCAAGCAGCAGGGCGTGCTTCTGTTCTGCAATCGAGACGGGTTGTCATGACCGATCGGTCATGACTGGCCGAACTTCCTGTAATGAATCACATAGGTCGCCGTGTTGCGCTGAAAATCGATCGACGGGCCGTCGTTTG
>JBJOLO010000429.1:0-5237 GCA_046045565.1 Planctomycetota bacterium
AAGGGGATGCAAACCTCGTGACCGGTTACGCGCTCCTGGCAATCAAGTACTGCAAGCCGAAAGCCGCAGCAGGCAAGTAACAAATCGCTTCGCAGTTCGAGGCGCTGTCGAAGAGGGGCCTATCGAAGAGGGGCCCGTCTAAGATGCGCCTGTCTAAGATGCGCCTGTCTAAGAACCGAAGTCGAAGATCCGAAACCGGCTTTCTTGATCGTAACGTGTCCGGCGTCCGTGACCAGCTCGCGGTCGCCGATGTTCGTTTCGAGAGCGGGCGTGGCATACGCGTGGGGCGGGGCAGAGAACGCGATGGTGCACGGCTGTGTGGTTTACTTGCCCTTTGCCAGCAGATCTCGCAGAGTACGTGCGAGCAGGTTCACGTCGCTGCCCAGGCCGATCATGCGGAAGCCTTGGTCGCGGCGCTGCAGGAGGTTCTCAGGACTCGTTGCGATCACCCCGCACTGTTTGCCGCGCTTTCGCAGTTCGTCTTTCGCTGCGAGTATTTGCTCCGCGACACCGGGACCTTCCCACTGACCGCGGAACCCGGCGGTGGACGAGAAGTCGGCCGGCCCAAAGTAGAACAAGTCGATTCCGTCCACTTCGCACATGGCGGGAATCGCCGCGACGGTTGCGACCGTCTCGATAATCGGTATCAGCAGAACATGCTCATTTGCCAGTGCCGTGTGTTCGGCGAGTTTCAGTCCGAACATCGTTGCTCGCTCGCCGCCAATACCGCGGATACCTTCGGGTGGATACATCGCCATTTGCTTTGCTTTGCGCAGCGCTTCGGCCGACTCGACCCACGGAAAGACGATGCCGTCCGCGCCGATGTCGAGCGTGCGTTTGACCAATCCCGCGTTCAACTCCGCGATCCGCACGAGTGCCACCGTTTCACTCCGCACGGTGGCGCGCAGGTGGTCGACAATTTCTTTCCAATCCAAATGACCGTGCTCGGCGTCAATCACCACCCAGTCCACTCCCAATTCGACTGCCAATTCGGTGATGCTCGGCGATTCCAGCGTGATCCACAGTCCGTAGGTGGTCTGGTCGTTGGCGAGCTTGCGACGCAAGGACTGAATAGCTTCGTATTTCATGGCGATTGCTTTTCCGATCAGGCAGAGATGGGATGCAGGACTAGTGTCCTCCGTTTTCAATTCGCTCCCAATCCAGGGGTTGAGACAAATCAATCTTCGGAAGATCGCAGGCCATCGCCTCCACGTATTTCTGGGCCGCTCCGGTGTTGAACACGACCACACGGTCGTTGGGACGAACCCAATCTTTTTCGCGCAGGATCTCGAGTGCCGTCATGCATGCGGCCGTTTCCGGGCAGAGCGAAATTCCTTCGTTCGAGCAAACGCGCTCCATCCAAGGCCGGATCGTTGATTCATCCACCGCCAAAGCGCAACCGCGACTTTCACGAATGGCGTCCAGAATCATGAAGTCGCCGACGGCGACGGGGACGCGAATGCCGCGGGCGATTGTCTGCGCGTTCGGAAACGGTTCGGCAAAACGGGCTCCGGAATTAAAGGCCGTGACGATCGGAGCGCATCCGGTCGATTGCACGCTGACCAATCGCGGCATTTGTTCCGATTCCAGCCAGCCGATTTCGCGCAATTCCTGAAATGCTTTCCACATGCCGATCAGCCCCGTCCCGCCCCCTGTGGGATAGAGGATGACATCGGGCAGTCGCCACTGCAGTTGTTCGGCGAGTTCGAGCCCCATCGTTTTCTTGCCTTCGATGCGGTATGGCTCTTTCAGCGTGGAAAGGTCAAACCATCCCATGCGTTCCTTGCCTTCGCGCACGATTCGCCCGCAGTCGTTGATCAGGCCGTTGACCAGGAACGTCTGTGCACCGGCCAGCTTGGCTTCATAGACATTGACGACGGGCGTGTCCTCCGGCATGAAGACGTAGGCCTTCATGCCGGCACGTGCCGCATACGCCGCAGCAGCGCCTCCGGCATTGCCGGCCGAGGGCAATGCGACGCGACGCACGCCGAAATGGTGAGCGAGGGTGATGGCCATCGCCAATCCGCGCGCCTTAAAACTGCCCGTCGGCAATTGCGATTCGTCCTTAATCCACAAACGGTCCAGGCCAAGTTGCTTGCCGATTCGCGGGCAGGGCGTAAGCGGCGTTTGGCATTCGCCCAGCGCGATCGGAGCCATGCCTTCCGGTACCGGCAGGAGTTCGCGGTAACGCCACATATTCAAGGGTCGATCGCGCAGATCCGCCTTATTGAAGTTGCGGGCCACTGCGGGCAAGTCGTATCGAACCCAAAGCGGTCGATCACGATGCATCGACTGCAGGCAATCCGCCGGTAGATGCGTGCCATCGAGGGCACTTTCCAGGTGCGTGACGTAATTCGGCATCGTCCATTTCTCCAACGGGATACAGGAAGCATCGCAAGGCTTTCAAGGCAGTGGCTCGCAATGCACTCGATCGCAACGCAAAGGCCGGCAGCGCAAACGTCGAGTCCATCGCGCGGGCAGCAACGGATCGCGCGACTATTTGCCGTCGTCTTCCACATCCGCATCGATGGCGAGGTGAAGGGCGATCCGGCAGGCATCGTAAAAGTCTTCGAGCTTGAGCGACTCCTTGATGGTGTGCGGATCGGATTGACCGCAGCCCAGCGAGACCGTCGGAATGCCGCGACTTGACAGCCAGTTCGCGTCGAGACCTCCGTTGGAGATCGCGCGAAAAGGTTCTTTGCCACGCGCTCGGACGGCGGCTTCCGCTGCGAGAACGCACGGCTCGTCCTCGGCCAGCCGAAATGCCTCATAGTCAAGCTGTCCCTCGAATTCGACGTTGCCAGGTATACCCTCGACGTTCCGAACGGTCGTACAAGCCTCTCGAAATGCTTTTTCGATGTGTTGTACGATCAGTTTGCGGAAGGCGGGATCATGACTTCGTGCTTCGGCCTTGAGGTAAACGTGGTCGGTTACGACGTTCGTGGCGTCGCCTCCTCGCACGATCCCGATATTGCTGGTGCCTCGCTTGTTGCCTTTGCGGATATCGCCGTGCCAACCCTCCCGCACCAGTTTCGCAATGGCAAGCGAAGCGATGGCGATCGCACTCACACCCTTCTCAGGGGACACCCCCGCGTGGCTCGCCAAGCCTCGCACATTGATGTGCATACGGTAACCACCCGTCGCTCCTGTCGTCAGTTTGATGGCCGAACCGCCGTCCCAATTGAAGGCCATTTTGGGCGAACCGAGTTTCGATTTCTGCACGAAGCGGGCCCCGTACAGCCCAATCTCCTCCTGGATGAACCAACAAAATGTCAGCGGCGGATGCGGGAGTTTTTTGCGGAGGATCTCGATCGCCGACATCAAGATCGTCGCCGCACCGGCGCGATCGTCGGCACCCAAGCCGGTTTGAGGATTTGCCGAGCGAACTACATCGCCCTTCTTGACCGGTTGCGATCCCACACAGATCGGCACCGTATCCATGTGAGCGGTGAGCATGCGGCGCGGGCCCGGCTTTGTTCCCGGTAGTTTGAGAATAAGATTGCCGGTCTGTCCCTTCAGCGGGGTATGGTGGTGGGCTGAATCGGTTTCGAGTTGATCGCGTTTGGCGCCGGCGGCCAGAAGATGTCTCGTGATGAAATCGACGACGCCTTGCTCCTCGCCGCTTTTCCCCGGAATCGCCATCAATTCCATCACCAATTCCAGCGCCTGCTTGGAATCGATCGGGAGCAGGGTCTTTCCTCCGGGACGTTCGTTCTTGGCAGTCGATTTGCGCGACATGAACTGGTTACCCTCCGCGAAACGGAAACTTGGCTGCGGCGTAAGGATTGCGTGGCCCGCTCACCGCCGTCGTTGGTGACAAATCAGGCATGACCCGGGCTGCCGACCGTCCAAGCGGCCGACTCGGGACCCTGATTCTAACGGACTATGGGGGGCGGGACAGGGTGCAGCAACCGCGAATGCGGTGGGGTTTGCCCCGGCGTTGCAGGGGCGTTTCAGGGGCGTTGCAGGCGGCCACGGAGCGGGCATGGAGCTCCGGATAAGAACCAGAGCCAGGGGCTGGCTCAGCGACAAAATGCCGGTTTCCGGCGACCTGTGGACTGCCCCTCGCGGGAGAGCGAGGAAGAGTCGGAAAGAAAAAGGGTTCGGAGGGAGCAGGACAGGCGGGTTACGGGCGCGGGCGAACGGGCACCCAGATTATGCCGCGAGGGAAGCCACACCTCGCTGTTCGCACGCTCGCAACCTCGTCGTCCTGGTCCCTGCCGAAGCGAGACCCTTTTCGTTGAGACCGTACCCTAAAACGATCACAACCTCAATTCATGGAAGAACCGACATCCTGTCGTTCTCCGCACTGTATTCATCGAAAAACGGTCGCAACGGTGTTACTCGAAAAGTCAACTCAATCGAAAGTTCTTCCCAGGTCAGTATCGGTCGTGACGGTCGTAGCGGCGGGAGCATTCTTGACCACCCACGTTGGCCGGACATAGACTCTTAAGTTTGGACAAAGCCTAACGGTTGGTGCGAAAGGGGTGTTGTTTTGGGGGCGACATGTGTCATCGGGCTGCAATGGGGCGACGAAGCCAAAGGGAAACTCGTCGATTTGCTGACCTCGCAATTTGAAATCGTAGTCCGATACCAGGGAGGGGCGAACGCCGGACATACCGTGGTGACGGGCGGCCAGACGTACAAGTTGCATCACGTCCCCAGCGGCATCTTGAATCCCGGGGTGATGAACATCGTCGGGCCCGGGGTCGTCGTGAATCCGCGCACGCTGCTTGGCGAGATCGATTCGCTGGTGGAACGAGGCATTAAGATCGAAAAGAATCTGATGCTCAGCGATCGGGCTCACGTGGTATTCCCGTGGCACATCGCCGAAGACCGGGCGCTCGACAAGAACACAGCGGACGGGGAGAACATCGGCACGACGCAGCGCGGGATCGGTCCGTGCTATCGCGACAAGGTGGGACGTTCGTACGCCGTGCGTTTGGGCGATCTCTATCGTCCCGATTTCGCGCAAAAGGTCGAACGGATCGTGACGGCAAAGCAGCAGTTGGTGCAGGCGCTGAATCCCGATTCGTCGGAGAAGCTCGATGCTGCCGCCATCCATCAGGAGTTTTCAGGTTACGCCGCTCGATTGAAGCCCTATGTGAGCGACACCACGGCTTATTTGCTCGATGCGGTGGAAGCGAACCGACGGGTGCTGTTTGAGGGAGCCCAGGGATCGCTGCTCGACGTCGATCATGGAACCTACCCCTTCGTTACCAGCAGCAATGCATCGG
>JBJOLO010000494.1:0-8214 GCA_046045565.1 Planctomycetota bacterium
TCGCTGCGGGTCCGTCCCCGAGCACCCCTCTTTGTCGTCCTTCCCCAACCGAGCCGCGTCCGAACGGCTTTCACAAGGCCCCGTGCTTTCCAGCGCCTCACGAACTTGTGACCAACGTCGACTCGGGTTAGCATTGAGCAACTTGCGGGCCGTGTGTGGGGGGGCGTGGTGGCATCCCTGCAACGGGCCACGAAAGCGGGACTTTCGCGACTGCGGGACTTCCAAGATTGCGGGAGCTCCACGACCCTCGTCGGGAATGCAATGCAGGCGACTTGCGGTCGCAGATGGCCTGAAAGCCTGGACCGTGAAAGCCTGCCCCATGAAGGCCTGTAGATAGCCGCCTGTTTTTACGCGTGAGGCCCCGACATCCAAGTCGCGATCGAGCTTGGACGGACCAGCCCGAAAGCGGATCGTGAAAACCTTTCAGCAGGAACGAGCGGAATGGCAGGAAATTCCTTTCAAAATCAAGTTGCGGTAGTCACGGGCGCCAGCCTCGGTATAGGCCGTGCGACAGCCTTGGCACTTGGGCGATCAGGAGCCCGAGTGGTCGTCAACTATCGATCGCATGCCGAACAAGCCCAGGAAGTGGTCGATGCCATTCGCCAACTTGGATCCGAGGCCATCGCTGTTCAGGCCGACGTCGCCGACCTGGGACAGGTCGAAAAGCTGATCAGCGAGTCGGTCGAAAAATTCGGACGGCTGGATGTCGCGATCAGCAATGCGGCCTACAGCGATCGAGAAGTGTTTTACGAAGCCGACATGGCCGGATTCCGCCGGACCGTTGATGTGACCATGTGGGGTGCATTTCACGTGCTCCGCGCTGCGAGCCAGCAATTCATTCGGCAGGGCGGAGGCGGAGTTGTGGTGCTCGTCAGTTCCCCGCATGCCTTCATTCCGGCACCTCGAGCGATGGCCTACAACATGTCGAAGGCGGCCATCGAGCATATGGCGAGAACGGCCGCCATCGAGTTGGCCGAGTTTCGTACGCGCGTGAACATTATCCAGCCCGGGTGGACCGATACGCCGGGCGAAAGGAAGTTTGCCAGCGAAGAAACCCTGGAAAGGGCCGGCGCCAAGATTCCCCTGGGACGTCTCGGAACGTCCGAAGAAGTTGCCGAGGCCATCCTGTTCCTGGCCGACAGCCGGAACGAGTACATGACCGGTGCTACCTTGCTCGTCGATGGCGGCATCAGCTTGCCCTGGTGGGCCAATCGCGGATCAGCCGCCCCCGGTTAAGCCCACCCGACTCCCCAAAGAAGCGTTGTCCGGACCATCGCGAGAAGCGAATCCTTACCAGCTCAAAGGCCAACCCGCTCAGCCCAAAAGCAAAACCAAAACGAACACCAGCCGCATCGGAGCCGTAATTGGGTCACACCGCGGACGGCCGAGTAACCGGCGGCTGGTGTGATCTCGCCCAGCAAAGAAGCCCGTCCAAAGAAGGCCAGCCAAAGAAGCCCCGCAAACAACCGGTACTTCGTCGCGTCGTGTCCCGCAGTAGCCAAGTCGAAGCGTCGTAACAGGTCGGAAATCGGAATGAGTCAAAACTATCGACTGCCGTGTTCCTGCGGCCAAGAGATCGTGGTCCAGACCAGTCAGGCGGGTCAAAATGTGACCTGCGTCTGCGGACGCACCGTCGAGGCGCCCCGGTTGCGCGAACTGCGACTGCTTCAACCTGCAGAAGCGGCGCCCCGCGCAGAATATCGCGCCCCGGTCGCGCAGGTTTCTCTTCCTCGAATCGTCTTTGTCCTGAGCCTGATCGGCTTGGTCGCGACCAGCCTCTACGGCGGCCTGATGTTTCTCGGGCTGCAAAGCCTTGACCTGGGCATGTCCGAAGAACAGCTTGCTCAGCGTGACAGCGAAACGATCGACAAGATGAACCTCGAACAGCTCTGGGGAGCCTGGGTGTCGCTGCGGTCGGACGGTCTGGGACTTGAGGCGCCACCACCCGAGCTCATCAATCGTTACCGCTCGAAGCAACTCCGCGGAGCGTTAACGACCGCCGGAATGGTTACCGCGGCCTTCGCGATTTGCGGTGCGATTTCCGCCGCGTTTTCGCTTCAACGCAAACGTCGTCGTTAACCGACTCGCAGCCTTACGCGGTCGCCCCTAGGACGCGGCATTTGGGACGCGGCATCTGGGACGCGGCATCTGGCAACATGTCGCTCGTTCGCAGCGTTGTTCCTTCGCAGCGTTGGCTGTTGCGAGCGATATGAACCGGGAGCACGGTTAATTCGCGGCGTTGTTGGTTGGCATCGCGGTCCGTGGTCGCCGCGGAACGTACGCCGAATCATCCCGATGCACGTCGTCCGAGATGACATCGATCGCACGCTGCAATTGCTTTTGAACCGATTCGACCGACGCCCCGAGTCGATTCGCAATTTCATTCCAGCCGACGTTCGCACAACGCCATTCACAAATCTGCTTTTGCCGTTCGTTTAACAAGTCGCCCGCCCGGTCGAGGAACTCGCGGAGGATCATCAGTTCTTGCGGGTCGAGCTCAATCGTCAGCGCCTCGCTGTCCACGACATCGACCCGCTCCGTCCGCCGCACGTCGCGACACGCGGCACGGGAGTGCCGCAACTGGTCCAGGATCTTCGTGCGCGCCATCCTCGCGAGGTAACGTCGGATCGCCGGCGCGCCCTCGAAAATCAGTCGTGGGCAAACCTCCCAAAAGCCGAGCAGTACCTCCTGACAGATGTCAGCCGGATCGACCCAACTGACACGTCGGGAAGACAATTCCCACCGCACCAGCTGCTGCAAGAATCCCTCGAACCAATCGCAGAATTGCGCAAACGCCACCGCATTTCGCTCCTTTAGGCCCGACACCATGGCGCAAAAGCGACCGCTATCGCCCACTCCCACTGCTTCGTAGAAACCGCTCATGAACACCCCTCTTATGGCTACTTTATAAACAACACACGGGCAGGATAGTGTTCGCCACCGAACTTTGTCAACTACTCGATTTCGCAGAGAACCTGTTGCAGGAACGAATCCCGATCGTGCAACCCGTTCGACGCGTCGTCGCTCGATGCTCAACGAGCGCTTTGCCTCCGAAAACAAAATCGGGCTCCGCGGGCATCGAGATCACCTCGAGCCGATCGCGAACAACCAAATGATCTGGACAACCGCTCGCTCGGCACCTTGACGCTGACTGTCCCAGTTCGTAAACCATGCTTCGCGTTACGAAATAGCGCATCCGCTCCCGACTCCCTGCGGCATTCGCGGGGGTGCTGTCCGGCGGCAACGTTCTTCGATGGAGTGATTACCATGCAGGGGCCGGCGATCCGACGCGCCATTCTGAGCGTCAGCGATAAAACAGGGCTTGCGGAATTCGCCCAGGCTTTGGCCGCTGGCGGCGTTGAACTCTACAGCACCGGCGGAACGAGACGCTTCCTGGAAGACGCTGGTTTGACTGTCCGCGACATCGCCGAGTACACCGGGTTTCCCGAGATGATGGACGGGCGACTGAAAACGCTTCATCCCAAGATTTTCGGCGGAATCCTCAGTCGACGTGATCGGGCCGATGACATGCAGGCCATGGAGTCCCATGGGATCCTGCCATTCGAACTGGTGGTCGTGAATCTCTATCCCTTTGAACAGACGATCGCCAAGCCTGGCGTTCGTCCAAACGACGCGATTGAACAGATCGACATCGGCGGCCCGAGTCTGGTGCGCGCTGCCGCCAAGAATCACGCCTTCGTGACCATCGCCACCCGTGCCGCGCAATACCCGGCGATCCTCGATGAATTTCGCAAGGACGGTTCCACCACGCTGCCGTTGCGACGCCGACTGATGATCGAGGCCTACGCACATACCGGAGCTTACGATGCCCTGATCGCTCAGTACTATCAATCGCATTGGTCGGAGGAGCCCTTCCCGGAAACCCTGCCAATTGCGCTCCGCCGCACTGCGGAACTGCGTTACGGCGAAAATCCCCATCAGCGAGCCGCTGTGTACCAGCTCGTCGGAGAACACGGCTCCAATCTGGTTTCCGCTCGGCAACTCGCCGGAAAAGAACTCTCCTACAACAATCTGCTCGACCTCGACAGTGCCTTGGCGATCGTGCGACAGTTTTCCCAACCTGCTGCGACCGTCATTAAGCACAACAATCCCTGCGGCGCTGCACTGGGTGCCACGCTTGCCGAGGCTGCCCGGCGGGGCATGGAAGGTGATCCCCAAAGCGCTTTCGGCTCGGTTCTGGGATTCAATCGTCCCGTCGATGCCGAGACGGCCGAATACCTGAGCACACCCGGATTGTTCGTTGAAGCGATCGTCGCTCCCGCCTTTGAACCTGCCGCACTCGAGATCCTCACCACTCGCCCCAAGTGGCGAAGCAATGTGCGCCTGATGGAGACTGGTCCTTTCTCCACCCCGGGAACACGAGAGTATCGCCGCATTGAAGGCGGACTACTCGTGCAGGACTCCGATCAGTTGCCTGACCCGGAACCGGAGTGGCGCGTCGTCACCAAAGCATCGCCCACCGACAAACAGCTCGAAGACCTGCGGTTTGGCTGGAGCATCGTGCGATTCGTCAAATCGAACGCCATTGTGGTCTGCAAAGATCAGACCTTATGGGGAGCGGGAGCCGGCCAGATGAGTCGGGTTGATTCGGTCGAAATCGCCTTGCGAAAAGCCGAAGCGAAACTCGCCGGTTGCGTCCTCGCAAGCGATGCTTTCTTTCCTTTCCCCGACTCCATCGACCGAGCGGCACAAGCCGGCATCAGCGCTGTCATTCAACCGGGCGGGTCCAAAAACGATGACCAGGTGATCGCAGCCTGCGATCGACATGGCATCGCCATGATCTTCACCGGGCGAAGACACTTTAAACATTAAGCTGGGCGAGCCATGTCGCGCGAGACGCCGGAATTCATCGCTTACGCGTTGGTCCACGACTGTGCACTCCGCTCCGGCCGCGATCCGCACGACCCGTTGCAGGTTGAACGCTGCCTGCGACCGCTACGAGCTTACTCGGAAGCGGTCGCCGAGGATCGCATCCGCGATGGCATTGTCATCGACCGTCTTGATGCCTGCCGCACCGCTGCGATCACGCCGCAAGAGCCCCGCGCCGCATCGGGATTTCGTGCCGATGAAATGCTCGCTGCCTACGGTGGCCTGGAGCAGATTTCGCGCGAATGCGGTGCGTGCCCCGCATGCGTTGCCCATCCGGCCGCGGGCCCGAGCATCGCCGGATGCTTCGGCTGGATCATCCCCGATTCCAACCACGACCCCGATGCGAATTGTTGGTCTCGAGCGATTCGCTCCTGCTCGTTCGATTGCGATCCGAGGAATACGTTCCTTTCAACCAACCCGTCCTGGTACGGATTGTGGGCTCAATCGCCATTAAGCCATGACCAATTACAATGGCACCGACGGCTCGCAACCGAATGCCTCCATCAACTCGATGCCGGTTTTCGTGGCAACAGCCATCACAACATCGACAGCAACGTCGAACACCGCATGAAAGACGAACGTATCGCTGATGACGGTATCGCTGATGATGGTAGCACTGATGGTGAAATTTCGAGCACGGAACTGCGGCGACAATTGCGAGACTGGCATTCGGTTCTCGACGCAGCCATTGACCGGCAACTGAAACTTCGCGTGCTGCTGATCCCCCGCGGCCGCGTCGATGGACGCCGCTGGACGGTGGCCGCACATTGCGAACAATGTCACGCCTCACGTACCAGCGGTTCGCTCCACTGCCCTACATGTAACGTTCGAGGACGCGTCATCGCCGAACGTACCCGATGCGCCCGCGGCACGCGTCCCTTCCAACCCCTTGAGACCATACTCGGGGGCGAAGGTGCGAGGCGATTCCGTGAGAAACATGCGCTCGATCGATAGAATCGCCTCAGCTTACCCGGATCGACCAACAAGCACGGCACCGCCCTCTAGGGACCGTCTTTGCTTGAACCGATCAATTTGACTTGATACGATACAGATCCTGGGCCGAACGACCCTTCATAGCCCGATGAGAATCGGTCGCCATGGGACGGAGGACGGCCCCGTTCAAGCAACGAGTACGATGCGGGGGGAACCCGCTTGGCCATTTGCACCCGGCGAATGCGTCCGCGGCCACATCGTTATGCCCCGATACTAGCCAACGTTCAAGCCTGCCAATCCTGAAGCCTGCCTTAGAGGAGTATGCGAATTATGCTCACCATTCTGGGCAAACCAACATCGGGTCATTGTGACGGCTTTCGTCGCAGGGACTTTCTGAAAATTGGTGGCATGGCCTTGGGCGGCCTCTCGCTGCCTCGACTGCTCGCTGCCGAATCCCGATCCGGAACGGGCAGGTCCCATAAGGCGATCATCAATATTTTCTTGCCGGGTGGTCCGCCTCACCAGGATTTCTGGGACGTGAAACCCGACGCACCGTCGGAGGTACGCGGCGAATTCCAGGCCATTAAGACCAATGTTCCCGGCATCGAGATCAGCGAGGTCTTCCCGAAGCTGGCGACGGTGATGGACAAGTGCGTCGTCATTCGATCGGTCGTCGGTGCGACCGGAGGCCATGATGCCTATCAGTGCATGACCGGACGGCCGCTGAATCCGGCCCCTGCGGGCGGTTGGCCCGCTGCGGGAGCCTGGATTTCGAAACTGCAAGGGCCTGTGAACAAGACCATTCCTCCCCACCTCAGCCTCTGTTACAAGACCGATCACGGACCGTGGGGCTACGACGGGGACGGCGGGTTCCTCGGTATCGCTCACTCCCCGTTCAAACTCGTGGGTGGGCGAAACGAAACGAGCAAGCGTGAAAACATGGTGCTCCAAGGCATCACCTTGGATCGGCTGCAAAACCGCCAGGAACTCCTGGCTTCATTCGACCATTTCCGGCGTGAAATCGACAGTTCGGGCCGCATGTCTGGCATCGATGAATTCACACAGCAGGCGATCGGCATTCTGACGTCATCGCAACTGGCAGACGCGATCGATATCAGCAAAGAAGATCCGGCCATCGTGGAGCGTTACGGTCGCGGCGAGACGGGCTTTCGCGACGACGGCGCACCGAAGATGACCGAGAACTTTCTGATCGCGCGTCGACTTGTCGAGGCGGGTGCGCGTGTGGTGTCGTTGAACTTCAGTCGCTGGGATCACCACGGACAGAATTTCCAGGCAGTTCGTCAGGATGCTCCGCTGCTTGACCGCGCGACGACCGCACTGATCCTCGATCTGCACGAACGCGGTTTGGATAAAGATGTCTCGGTGGTGGTGTGGGGTGAGTTTGGTCGCACGCCGAAGATCAACCCCAGCGCCGGCCGAGACCACTGGCCGCAAGTTTCGTGCGCGTTGTTGGCGGGTGGCGGGATGCGAACGGGGCAGGTCATCGGTGCCACCAATCGCTTGGCCGAACATGCCACGGAGCGACCGGTCAGCTTCCAAGAAATCTGGGCGACTCTTTACCAGAATATCGGGCTGAACTTGCGAGCGGTCCGGGAATTCGATTTACGAGGCCGCCCGCAATACCTGGTAGACGAAGGCGTCCAACCGCTGCGGGAAGTCATCTAGCCGACGCCCGACAACGAAATCGTCGCCCCTCGCACGATCGGCCCAGGCTTGCCCAGGCTTGCCCAGGCTTGCCCAGGCTT
The DNA here is from genome assembly GCA_046045565.1 of Planctomycetota bacterium. GTDB lineage: Bacteria > Planctomycetota > Planctomycetia > Pirellulales > Pirellulaceae > VGZA01. Next base: position 7,590 of record JBJOLO010000494.1, read on the forward strand.
GCCCAGCGCCGATTTCGTTCGCGACTGCGCTACGTCGCTTGGTAGCGTAATGTGTCGATCACCCGCCATTTTGTGGCCCGCTCTACCGCGCGGCAGCCTTGGCTTCTTCAGCAAGGCTGCATCTCCATTCGCCGTTTTTGCAATTCGCTAAAGGCTTGCGAACCCGCACATCGCGACCTACGTTTAAGCACGTACCCTTGCGCAACGGTGATCCCCGCTACGGATGGAGCTTAATGATGAGTCGCCTGCATATCCCGCTCCTCGCCGCAACCCTCTTGCTGCTATCTGGGAAGCAGACTGCAGCGCTCATTGCCCAGGAAAAGGAAGCTCGACAAGCAGAGCTCGCGATAGAAAAGTCGACTGCAGACGCCACAGATTCATCGGAACCGAGACGCGATGTGAAAGAAAAAGCGGATGAGCCGCCCGCGATTCCATACGGCTCCCAGGACGCGCTCCTATCCGTGATCACCAAGCTGTCTCCGCAAAGCATGCGAAAACTTGGCTCGCTGCTCGAGGAGGACTGGAAGGCTCCGCCCGAGTGGGGCCAAGAGGCGATTGCAATTTTGAAAGGCGATGGCATGCGTCCCGGCGTAGGCTGGTGGAAAGCGCCCGAGAAGCGTTACGA
>JBJOLO010000522.1:0-5338 GCA_046045565.1 Planctomycetota bacterium
ATACGCGGCCGTTTCGCCTGCCTATTCCGCAGCCTTGAGCGGGGTGAAGTGGGCGGAGTATAGAAGGTACGGCAAGCTGGTCAAGAGATTCTGGCATGCCGGGAGGGTGAATCGGCGGTAATACCGATTGAATGGACGTGGAGATCTTCGAGATAATGCGGGAGTCAGGGCCAGCAGCCCGGGGACTGGACCACCCATGGCGGGCCGGTTATTTTGAGGAACCTGGCGCGGACGGCTTGGAGCCCAGTTCCGTTGCGTTCGCCCGCCCTGTGTTTTAAGGACCGTTTCGAGGGACGATCGGCTGAGATGTACGGCGCTATTGGACCTATCGCGATCCACCTGCCAGAGCGGGTTGAGACGATCGAAGACCTGCGAGCGGAGTTTCCGAGCTGGGATCTCGACCTGATCTACGCGAAAACCGGCATCTACTCGCGTCACATTGCGGCTCCGGGCGAGTGCGCTTCGGACTTGGCTTTCGCCGCCTGCAACAAGCTCTTCGAAACGCAGAACATCGATCCCAAAAGCATCGATTTCGTATTGCTCTGTACGCAGACGCCCGACTATCCCCTGCCGACAACCGCCTGCCTGCTGCAAGAGCGGCTGAAGCTGAAAACATCGGCGGGAGCACTCGACTTCAACCTCGGCTGCTCCGGATTCGTGTACGGACTGGGAATCGCAGACGGTCTGATCCGGACCGGCGCGGTTCGGCGCGTCCTGCTGATTACCGCCGAAACCTACTCGAAATATATCCACCCAGCGGATCGAAGCCTGCGAACCATCTTCGGAGACGGAGCCGCAGCGACGCTGGTGGAGGCATCCGAGGAACCAACGATCAGCGCCTTTCAATTTGGCACGGACGGATCCGGAGCCGATACGCTGCTGGTCACCCGCGGAGGGGCACGTCCGACGGAGAACGCACATCAACCCCGACACCGCCAGCGTTGGTCAAGCGACCTGTACATGGACGGACCGAGCTTGATCAATTTCACCGTGGAAGCGGTACCCGCGCTCGTCTCCGAGGTGCTGCGGTCGGCCGGATTGCAACGCGACGACATCGATTTGTACCTGCTTCATCAAGCGACCTACAAAATGCTCACGCAATTGCAGGAACGACTCGGCCTGCCCGATGATCGGATGCCGATGGCCTTGCGCGACGTCGGCAACACGGTCTCGTCGACGATCCCCATCCTGATCGACGATTTGCGACGCAAAGGTACGTTGAAGCCGGGAGTCCAAAGCATGCTGGTCGGATTCGGCGTGGGTTGGTCGTGGGCAGGCTGCGTCTGGCGAGAAACTTGGCCGCGGTGACGATGTCGTGAATTCACTGCACGGACAATTCCTGATTGCCTCGCCGCACCTGACGGACGAAAACTTCTACCGCTCCGTGATCTTCATGGTCAGCCATGACCAGGAGGGTGCCGTCGGCTTCGTATTGAACCGGCCGATGGTTTCACCGATGGAAGAGATCTGGGCGGAGCTGGAGGTGGATGTCGAGTCCGGCAAGATCATTTACCTGGGTGGCCCCGTGCCGGGGCCGATTCTGGTCCTGCACGGCGACCGCGATCTGGGTGAATCCACCGTGATCGACGGGGTCTACCTGGCGACTCGTAAGGACCATGTTCAGAGGGTACTGGCAAGTTCCGAGACGCCGCATCGCATTCTCGTCGGTTACTCGGGTTGGGGTCCGGGACAATTAGAGCGGGAAATGCAAGGCGGCGGTTGGCTCACTTACCCCGCCGACGCCTCGTCGGTGTTCTCCGATCGCGACGACCTCTGGGAACATCTGGTTCACTGTGTGGCAAATCGGATCATGGCGAGCAAGATTACCGGCGTTCAGCGCCCGGACGATCCACGCTACAATTAAGCTCCCTTTGGATCAGGTTGGTACGAACAGGTTTCATGCGAACGATTGCCATCGGCGACATTCACGGTTGCTCCTTAGCGCTCGAGACAGTGCTGAACGCCATTCAGCCCGGTGTCGATGATCGTTTGATCTTTCTGGGCGACTACGTCGATCGCGGCCCCGATTCCCGAGCCGTCCTGGAATTGATCATGGACACCGCGTATCGATGCCGCGTCGTGCCGCTGCTGGGAAATCACGAACTGATGTTGCTCGCGGCGTTCGAAAGTAGCGACTTCATGCCGTTCTGGCTGCAATGCGGCGGCCAGGAAACCGTCGATAGCTACGGGGGCAATCTTGACCAAGTACCGGCGGAACACTGGGAGTTCCTGAACCATTGCCGCCGATTCTTTGAGACCGATTCGCATCTATTCTTTCACGCCAACTACGACCCGACCCTTGCCCCGGCCGAACAGTCCGACATGCTGACGCTGTGGCAACATCTGTCGCAATCGGTGCCCGGACCGCACCAATCCGGAAAAACCGTGATTGTGGGACATACCCCGCAACGCACCGGAGAAATTCTCGACCTCGGCCATCTCTTGTGCATCGACACCGCCTGCTTCGCCGGCGGCTGGCTCACCGCCTTCGACGTGAACTCCAAGCAGGTCTGGCAAGCCAACCGGCGGGGCGAGCTCCGCCAGAGCGACGCGAACGGCTCACCGAACTTGTAGCCCGACCCGAGCACACGCTTCGATTGCCCCTCGGGGGTTGCCTTTCTGCGCGCGGTGCGTATTCTTCCCCTATCGCAGCCGGATTCCTTTCCCATTGCCTCGCAAGGAGAGACCGGCATGCGCAGTATTACCAGTCCCCGCCCATCAAGACGCCACCCCGCTCGTGCATTCACCCTGCTGGAATTGCTCGTCGCAATCTCCATCACAACGGTGCTGACATCGCTGCTGCTCGTGGCCGTTCAGCATGTCCGAGAGGCATCTCGCCGTTCGACTTGCCGCCACCACCTGCGGCAAATTGGACTGCTGCTGCACCAATTCGAACTGGCACGTACCCACCTCCCGCCGGCCGCCCTTGATCGCGTCGTCCCACTCAGCACCGCTCATCGTGTCCTGCAGGTTCCCGCCGAGTCCGAACATGGGTGGCTGGCATTGCTGCTCACCTACCCCGAACAAGCGACGGTCACGGATCGCTATCAATGGCAATGGGACTGGCGTTCGGAATCCAATCGCGAGGCACGGGAGCGCCCGATGCCCACGCTGCAATGCCCTTCGACTCCGACTCCCTCCAAGCGAATCGACCGCGGCTCCTACCAAGGTCAGCGCTGGCAAGCAGCGATCACCGACTATGCAGCGATCAGCGGAGTCGATCCCGCCCTATTCCGTCACCAACGGATCGATGAAGCCACCATGCGAGCCCCCATCGGCATGCTACGCCGCAATGAACTTGCACGGCTCGCGGACAACCTCGACGGCCTCTCCCAATCGCTCTGGATCGCCGAAGACGCGGGACGCCCCGATCGGTATCGGGCAAGATTTCAGAGAAGCTCCGGCTATGTTGCCGGCGGCGGGTGGCCCAGCCCGAACAATTATTTCGTCATGCATGGAGTGCAAGCACAGGGCGAGGAACTCATCGAGTGTCCGATGAATTGCACGAACGACAACGAGATCTACGGCTTCCATCCCGGCGGATCGCTAGGGCTGTTCGGCGACGGATCGGTTCACTGGCTCGCATCCAACCTCGAACTGCGCGTGTTGGCTCGACTGATCACCATCGCAGCGGGCGAACCATCTGCCAACGATGCTAAGGCCCGCTGAATCCCAGACCGTGTTCGGTCAGACAGGCTGTGCCAACCGATCCGTCGCTGATTTTGAACATGCCCGGGTATCGAGTTTCCCAGGGCCGGTTCCCGGCTGGGCAGTATTGACGCCCATTGCCCTCGATCGCAGCAATCGTGGGAATTCGGGCCGCCAGACTGGCCGAGTGGAGAAAGGAAAATCCGATGCAGGTCAAATCCTGGACGCATAAAAACAGTCCGTATTTGAGCGCGGCCGCACCCATGAGCAACGCCTCGGAGTGCCCTTTGCAGGCTTTGAGCGCCACCCCCGAGTATCCTTGCTCGCGCGCCAGATGCAGACTCTCCAAATCGACCAGCGACTCATCGATGACAACGGGCTTGATCTTCGCGGCGGCATGCATGCGATTTGCCGGGTTCGATCGCAAGTCGCGATTCGTTGGCTGTTCGATGTACTGGATGCGGTCAAAGGCGGCCTGCGACGATGCACGAACCTGCGACAAAAAATCGAGCAGGTACTGAACGTCGCCGCATTTCTCGTTGAAATCCACCGAGTAATACCATGCGGAACACCCCAGCTTCGCTTGCGACTCCTCCGCGACCCGATTGACCGACAACACACGAGCCACGTCCCAGGCCAGGTCATCTCCCGCCATCTTGATCTTCAAGTGCGTCAGGCCGTTGTAGCGAATCCATTCGCCGAGCGTTTCGGGCAGTCCGTCGTTTAAGCGTGTCGTTACCTCGGCATCCGTGAGCGGATCCAGGGCACCGATCAGGTGATACAGCGGCATGCGAGGCTTCGGTTGCCTCAGTGTATAGCGATCCAAATACTCGCCCGCAAACTCGTCACCCAGTTCGTGGCTTAGATCTGAAGAAACGAATTCCGGGCCAAGCAAATCATACGCATTGGCGTTCAGCGCATGACCATAGGCATCGTGAATCGCCGCCTCGATCGGACTGGCGGCAACTAATTGAGCCAGCTTCGGAATCGGTTCGGCCAAATGCAACGCGCTTGCAACCCTGTCGGCCGCAGCATCGAATTGATTCGACAGCGAGCGGGTCAATTCCAACGGATGACCGAAATCGGGATGAGCATTCGCGACTTCCGACATCCGCGCGGCAAACGCCCGCATCGCAGGCAGTGTCTGCTCACCCGACACTACGCGACTCGGCCACGCCCAGGCATTGCCCATTGGCATCGACCCGAATCCGCGTCCGTGGCGCCCGTCCCGGGTCTCTACATCCAACACCACATTGACCACCTCGGCATCCGTCACCACCCGACCGCCAAACTTCACCGGTGCCCGGTAGACAAATTGCTCCGTGGTCAGTTCCACCCGCTTGATACTGATATCGGTCGACTTCGCCATCGATCAGGTCAAACCTTTCCTCACCGCCCAAACCGCCGCTTGTGTCCGATCCGAAACGCCGATCTTGCGGAGAATGTGCTGCACGTGCTCTTTCACCGTCTCGTAGCTGATATGCAGCGTTTTCGCGATTTCCTTGTTGGTCGCCCCTTGCGCCAATTGCTTCAGCACTTCGCTTTCGCGATGGGTCAGCGGCACCTCGACGTCGGAACTCAAACGGGGAGTCGCCAGGGCTCCCGTCACCCGGCGGAGTCCGTCACGCGTGAAAATAATCTCACCCGCCGCCGACTTGTGAATGGCCCCGATCAATGCCTCACGCGATTC